>JAAYDK010000284.1 GCA_012729295.1 Spirochaetales bacterium
GACTTTGTCGGGATGACTACCAATCCGATTGAGCTGGCGGACCTGATTGAGTCAAGATCCGAATTGATACGGACCGTAAATGCCATGATTGACGAACGGGACAGGAAATTCCTCGTTGACTTCAAGGAGGGACATCCCGATTGGTCGTACTTTAGTGTTCCGTACATCAAGAACCTTCCTGCCGTCCAGTGGAAGATGCACAATCTGGATCAGGTTGAAGCACTGGAGAGACAACGGATGGTCGATCGGCTCAGAGAACATTGGGGTTGATGATGTGAATGCAAAACTATGTACCATAGGTGGTGTTTCAAAACCTCCACCTTTGATGTGGTTACGTTAACGAATACACTTATTCATCGACTTCCTCTATTATTGGTTACAACATCAATTCAACTCATTCTCCTCCAGCATCGATCGGAAATTGTCTTCGCTGAAGATGAGATGATCGAGTACTTTGATACCCAATAAATCTCCCGCTTTCTTTAATCGAAGTGTTACATTGATATCGTCCGGGCTTGGATTGAGATTACCGCTAGGGTGGTTGTGGGCGACGATAACTGCCGTTGCTCGTTCACGGATGGGATCGGAAAATACTTCACGAGGATGAACCAGCGTGTGATTGACCAGTCCAATCGATACGACTTGGATAGAAATCACCTCGTGTGCACCGTTGAGCGAAATACAGATAAAATGCTCCTGGCTTCTCGATCCGAAATGCCTGATGAGAGGAAAGACATCCTTAGGGAATACGATTTGTCTTCGTTTTTGCGGCAATCTACGCCTGGCGAGTTCTAAAGCAGCACATATGACCGCCGCTTTAGCAGTACCGATACCCACAACCGTCTGTAAGTCTGTAACAGTCAGTTCCTTCTCGCCGGTTGTCTGATCGAATAGCTCAAGTACTCTTGCAGCAGTCGGTCTGACTGGCATTTTTGAGCTTCCCGTTCCGATGACGATGGTCAACAAGTCGAGATCCGATAAAGAATCAGGTCCGTTTTCACACAATCGTTCTCTTGGGCGCTCAGAAGGAACTAATTCCTTGATACCGATATTACAATCGGGCAGTCTGCGGTAACTTTTCATACTGAACTAATACTCGTTATGATAATCTTGCTTCGACCGGTGTCTCTTTGTCCGGAACATGATACAATATCATATTGGTTGACAATTCATGGATAAGCGTAAACATTCAAATTTCAAACGGTTTCTCGGGTACGTAAAACCGTATTGGTATCTCATCATGTTTGCCGCGCTAGGCGGCGTCGTAAAATTCACCACTCCGCTGGTGTTTCCACAGATACTCAGTCATTTGGTAGATAACGTACTCCCAGCCGATTCTCCGTTAGCTTATGATGAGAAACGAACCATAATCGTCACTTCTGCACTTTTAGTTCTCGCTTTATATCTTCTCATCTATCTTCCCATGTCTTTCCTCAGGCATTATGCTGCAAACAAGGCTTCAAACAAAACAATCTTCGATTTGCGTTACGACCTCTATCTCCATATCCAGCGGATGAGCGCATCATATTACCATTCACGGCAATCGGGATCGATTGTCGCCAGATTGATTAATGACATCTCGCAAGCGCAGAACATGATCGGAAGTGCGCTTACTAATGTCTGGATCGACGGAATGGTTATTTTTTTCTTATTGTTCGTGCTGTTTCGTGTAAGCGTGCCGCTCACACTCATCGCACTTGCCATCTTCCCTCCATACATCCTGATGACCCGTATGCTTAAACGTCGGATCAAAGCAGCCAGCCGCAGAGTCCAGGACAAGACTGAAGCCATGCAGGGAAACCTTCAGGAAAAAGTAACTGCTTTCAATGTAGTCCAGTCGTTTACTAGGGAACCGGAGGAGCAGCAAAGCTTTTTCAATGAAGCTTCCTCTCTGCTACACGAAACGCTCGAAGGAGCTCGCTGGGGTGCGGTCAACGCAACAACCGTTGGATTCCTCA
>JAAYDK010000285.1 GCA_012729295.1 Spirochaetales bacterium
ATCGTACCACGCAGCGCAAACCGTTGCAATAAAGTTTAGGCCAGACGCATATCCGAGTCTTTAATCCAGCCCTTTTTGCGCATAAACATGCTGATCAGTATGGCAAGCAGTGCCGGCAAGGCAAAGTGAAGGAGCAGCACCTTCCACCAGGCTGAAGGTCCCATGACGGCAATGGTATTGAATTGACCGACAAGGCCGCTGGTTCCCATTCCGGCTCCCGCAGCATTGTTTTCCATCTTGAACACCATGGTTGCAAGCGGACCCAGAATTGCTGCAGTCAGTGTTGGAGGTATCCAGATGCGCCAATTGCGAATAATGTTGGGCATCTGGATCATACTGGTTCCCAAACCTTGGCTGAGCAAACCGCTGATTTTATTATCCTTCCAACTCGATACGGCAAATCCGATCATCTGGGCACAACAGCCTACGGTAGCTGCTCCGGCAGCAAGGCCTTCGATTCCCAGCGAAATACAGATTGCTGCACTGCTGATCGGTAGTGTAAGCACCATCCCGACCACAGTCGAAACCAGAATACCCATTGGCAGTGGATATAATGTGGTCAGACTGTTGATGAATGTACCGATCGCACGCATCATGGCTGCCACGACCGGAGCAAGAAAGATTCCTACCAACCCACCGACGATGATGGTAAACAACGGTACTAAAATGATGTCTACTTTGGTTTTTCCCGATATCAATCGCGCGATGTGGGCCCCTGCGAGTGCTGCTATGAGCGCTCCGACCGGTTCCCCGATGCCGATGGTAGCAGCCATGCTTGCCGAAAACGTAATCGTACCGGCTCCGATGGCACCGGTAACGGCACTCGCGTACAAGCCTAACGGGGGTGCGCCGATTGCCGATGCAACCCCTACTCCGATAGCCGGGCCCATGAGAAATTGTGCAAATTGTCCGAATTTCTGCAATAGCACGATGTGGCTGTAAGTACCGATCTGCTTGATGATTAAACCGATAATCAGCGATGCAAACAATCCGCGTGCCATTCCGTCGAGGACTTTAACGATGTACGATGATACCTTTGACGAGACCCTGTCGTTATCCATATGCTTCTCCTTGCGTTGAAGTTCGGATGACTTCGACAGCCAAAGCCCAAGTAGGGCTCCGACAGGCCTCCGTTGCACGCTATTGTAAAAAAACTTTCAACAAATGGCAAGAACCATTTACATGCCTATTTTTTCTTATCCTTACCGTTGGGAAACAACTTTGGGAAGAGCAATAATACGACATAGATTGCGAATATCACCACAAATATTGCCAGCATGCCCTGCCACATCAATGTCACCGATTGTTTGAATACATCCATCATAGCAGTCCTCCCTTATACCAGCATTCCCGGTACCAGACCGAGAATGACGCCACCGGCAATCACTGATGCAATCTGACCGGCTACATTGGCACCGACTGCGTGCATCAGCAGATGGTTTTGACTATCGGCTTCCTGACCCATGCGCTGGACCACTCTGGCCGACATGGGAAATGCCGATATTCCGGCAGCACCCACCATCGGATTTACTTTATTTTTGGAAAACAAATTCAGAAGTTTTGCAAACAGCACACCGGCAATCGTATCGAATACGAACGCAGCCAGACCTAACGCCATAATCATCAGCGTCTGCACCTGTACGAAGCGATCGGCTCTCATCGATGCGGCAATCGTGATACCCAACAGGAGTGTGATGAGATTAGCCAGTACATTCTGGGCTGTATCAGACAACGAGCCTAAGACTCCGCACTCGCGAATCAGATTCCCGAACATCAGCAGTCCGACAAGACTTACCGAAGCGGGGGCAACATAACCGGCAATCAGTGTAACGATAATCGGAAACAGCAAACGCGACATTTTCGAAACACTCTTCGGACTATAAGGCATGCGTATTGCCCGCTCCTTTTTTGTCGTGACAAGCTTGATGGCGAACGGCTGGATTATCGGCACGAGAGCCATATAAGAATAGGCGGCTACTGCGATAGGCCCTACGTAATTGCTCTTGAGTACCTGAGAAACAAGAATCGATGTCGGTCCGTCAGCAGCCCCGATAATTCCGATCGAAGCGGCGTCCTTGAGCGGAAATCCGAGCAAGGCAGCCAGACTGATGGTAGCGAAAATTCCGAATTGCGCTGCTGCTCCGAACAAAATGAGTTTTGGATTACTCAGCAGCGGGCCGAAATCGATCATCGCCCCGATCCCGATAAACAGTAAAAGAGGAAAAGCTTCTGAAGTTTCGATTCCTACGGTGAACAACCAATCGAGAATACCATGAACTTCTCCGATGCCTTCCATCATTTGGGTTAGTGCACCTGAAAACGGAATGTTGACTAAAATGGCACCGAACCCCATCGGCAATAGCAAAGCAGGTTCTAGTTTTTTTGCTATGGCAAGGTAAATTAGCAATGCTCCAATTGCATACATCACCAGCTGTTGCCAAGTGGTAGATGTAAAACCACGAATCAAAAAATCCATAGGTGAAGCCTCCTGTGTGATGAACAACCTTACGTCGGACTATAGCATTACGAGCTTTCTTCGGTCAATCAAAGTATCGATAAAAGAATTTGTCTCGCATTCTGTTTAAAACTGTATATTTATTCAATAATTATACAGTTATTACTTCTCAAAACTAAAAAAAAGTCCTATAGTCGTACCATGTGTGCATCAGGTACGCAAACCGCTCAAGGGGGAAGATGATGAAACGTTTGGTGTTAAGTGCTGTAATGGCTTGTATCGTAGCCTCATTAGTATTCGCTGCAGGTGTTCAAGAATCTACATCGGATACGTCGCTTCAGAAAGTAATGGATAAGGGTAAGTTCGTCCTCGGTCTCGACGATGCGTTCCCTCCCATGGGATTCCGCAACGAGAATAATGAAATTGTCGGTTTCGACGTCGATTTGGCAAAGGAAGTCACCAAGCGAATGGGAGTCGAACTAGTGTTGCAGCCGATTGACTGGAATGCAAAGGAACAAGAACTCAATACCGGTAAAATCGATTGTATCTGGAACGGATTCACGATTACCGAAGAACGAAAGCAGAACCTGAATTTTTCTGATCCGTATCTCAACAATGCCCAGGTAATTGTTGTAAAGAACGGCAGCTCGTATCAGACGCAAAAAGACCTCTCTGGTAAAACCATCGGTATCCAGGCCGGTTCCAGTGCTGCAGAAGCAGTCTACGGAGCCAAAGACTTTGCCGACTCGTTGAAAGACGTCGTTGAAGTCAAGGACAATCTTATCGCGTTAATGGACCTCGAAGCAGGTGGAATCGATGCGGTGGTATTAGACTTGATGGTAGCTGTCGACAATATCAACAGAAGTAAGAAGGACTTTAGAATACTTTCCGATTATCTTGCAGATGAAGAATATGGAATCGGCTTTAGAAAGAACGATCAGGCATTGCGCGACAAGGTCCAGCAGTTGCTGAACGACATGGCTGCCGACGGTACCATGGCAAAGATTTCGAATGAATGGTTCGGTTCCGATATCACTGTCGTAGGCAAATAAGGATCTTTCATGGGGAAATTGCTGCTCCAGTTGCTGGAAGGAACGCTCACTTCGCTTGAGATTTTCTTTCTGACGCTGGTATTTGCCCTGCCCCTCGGGTTGTTGGTAGCCCGAGGGCGCATGAGCAAGCACAAGATTGTCAGTGCCGCAGTGAATGTGTATATCATGATCATGCGCGGTACGCCGCTCATTCTGCAATTGTTATTTGTCTATTTTGCCCCATATTATGTATTTCGTGCATCAGCGGATCGTTTCGTTGCCGTCATCATCGCGTTCGTCATTAATTATGCTGCCTATTTTGCCGAGATTTATCGAGGTGGAATCCAAAGCATTTCCGCGGGACAGTACGAGGCTGCTTCAGTGCTGGGCTTCTCAAAAGCCCACACATTCGGCCATATCATCATGCCGCAGGTAGTGAAACGGATTCTGCCGGCAATGGGCAACGAAGTCATCACGCTGGTGAAAGATACGGCGCTTGCCCAGACAATCGGTGTTGCCGAACTCTTCAGAGTCGCGCAGAACGCATCTGCTCGGGAATTCTCGACATTCCCAATATTTGTCGCGGGCATTTTCTATTTCGTCATGAATTGGATTGTATCGAAAAGCTTTGATTTCTTAGAGCACAAGCTCGCCTATTATCGTTAGGAGCAATTGACGTGGAAGTTATCTCAGTTAGCAACATCGCAAAAAAATTTGCCACCGTCGAAGTTCTCAACGACATATCGTTTTCGGTCTCATCGGGCGAAGTAGTATCGATTATCGGACCTTCCGGATCGGGCAAGTCAACGCTGCTGCGCTGCATCGCAAATCTGGAAACCGTCGATACAGGCTCGATCATTATCGGGGGCATGCAACTCGTGAAGACCACAGTGTCGGGCAAAGCCCAATACGCCGATAAGAAGACCATTCAGAATATTCGGCGCCAGGTCGGTCTGGTGTTTCAAAACTTCAACCTCTTCCCGCATTTCAGTGTAATGCGCAATATTATCGAAGCTCCGATTCACGTATTGGG
>JAAYDK010000286.1 GCA_012729295.1 Spirochaetales bacterium
ACCAAGAAGGCGATTCACGATATCATCGACATGCCCGACCGACTGATCGATCTGTTCATCCAGTTGTGCCTGCAAGGCAATGGCAACCTTTCTGCGAGCAAGAGGTCATCGCATGTTGACTTCTTGAGCGATGAAGAGCTTGCTGCCATGGAGCGTACAGTTAAAGATTCTTATACACAGGCATAGTTGTCGGGCCCTTCAGGCTTTTTCAAATGTCCCAGGCAATCGCTTTTCATACATGCTACCGCTTACTTGAGTGCCATGATTTAGCCAATCTCTTCATTTGTCCGACTAAGTAGAGCGGTAAGGTGATTAACGTATAACGGTAATCGGATTTCGGTAACGAAGAGGCGATCGTCTCTACGGCAGGCGTGTTAGTCGAAAATCGTACTGCTATCGACCGCTGTTTTTGTTCCATGAACACATGCAATGATTTAAGCGCTCCCGTTTTTACCGATTTCACCTCAATTGGCAGGAGTGAATTCCCCATCTGGATGATATAATCAACTTCCGCACTCGATTGGGTTTTTTCTCTGTTCCAGTAGTAAAGCTCGGGATACATGTATCTCATCTGGTCATAAAGTAGATGCTGTCCGATAAATTGTTCAGCAAGAGTTCCTTTATTCGAAAAGAATATATCTTTGTCTTGAGAAATATCGGCAATCGACAACCCTTGAAGCGCAAGATAAAGTCCGATGTCTAGTAGTATTCCTTTGGAACTTTTTCGGTTTGCTTCTGCTTTTAGCGGCAGATTGTTCGCATTGCTATGATATACCCTGTATAAAATTCGAGCATGTTCAAACAATGTCAGAATCCGGTCGGTAATAGAGCTCCGTTCTTGGGCAAGGATATTGACATATCTGATTTTTTTCCCGACGGTGTTCCCAAGCTTGTCAAACACTTCCTGTAGCTTGCTCAGATCTATCCGAGTCTTATACTTTGCAAAGTCATCACGATAGGTATTTAGAATAGAGTATTTGACTTTATCAGCTTCAAACAACGAAAGCGTATCACGATAGATTTTAATAGCCTCAGGCATACCTCCCAGTAAGTAATAGTCTCTCAAGTATGCCAAAGCCCTCTCATGGATTACTTGAGGGATTTCTTCACCCAGCTGGTAATTTTGTAGATATGCAAGCAGCTGATCTGCTGCCATCGCATCAAGGAATTCTTCGAATGTCATCGGTCCCATAAACAGATATTCGATTCTCCCTACAGGCATGGAAAGTTCGTATTGCTCAAGTGCGAACTCTAGCAAAGATCCTGCAGCGATCACCGCAAGTTGAGGGATTTCTTCATAAAAATAACGCAGTGAGAGTATTGCAGCGGGATTGGCCTGTATCTCGTCAAGAAATAATAACGCTTTATCCAAGTCAATTCTCATGTTATAGAGTATTTCCAAGGATTGGATAATTTTCTTAGGATCATGAGAAGTAAATAGATCCTTCAATGAGTGAGACTGTTCGAAGTTGATCTCAATCAATCGAAGATCGTTTTTTTTGCAAAACATCCTCACTAGGGTCGATTTCCCCACTTGTCTTGCACCACGGATGACCAGCGGTTTGCGATGAAAGTTTTTATACCATGCTGATAAGTAATCTTCTTCTCTTCTCTTCATGGATGTAGTATAACACGAAAATAAATAAATGTAAGGGTAAAAATATCATTGAGAGTGATAAATATAAGGGTAATTTACTCATCATGTTATAGAAAACAACCCGTTTTGGATGACAACGTTCACAGTGATAAAGACATAGAAAGACAAAGCTTCGATATAGACGATATACTGATATGTAGTAGTTGTAGACAGCTTGCAAGTATGTGAGAACGTTTGCTTGTAGGATTGTCGAGCTCAGTACATAAGGCGTAGTAATCTAGTTTCTCGCGATTGATGCTGCGCGGATGTGTTTAAAGATCGGGTACATCGAGGTAGTTTTCTGAGCCGAGCAAACTGTGGATATACATCCCGAGAATTCCCTGAAGACAGACCGTAATGGCTATGGCGGCAATGAAACGGTCGATACGCATCGATTCTAATTCTTATGTAGCTATTCTTTTCATTGCAAAAAATTATTAATATTCAATTCGTACGAACTGCCAGAACCGTCCTCATTGGTCTTCTTTGAAATAACTCAGCCTTGGGCTACCACATGCTTAAAAAGCGTCGCATTCGTCTTGGTCAAGTTACCGGCATATCGCTCGAAAAGTCGTATGAATTCAGGACTTCATCTTCGTATCGTATCTTTGTCGTAGAGAATGCATTCGTCAGGATGCTATGACTATGGCTACAATATAAGTATCTCGCAAAAGTGTAGAATCATGAATCAGATGCTAACGTCGGATGTACGTATTTCCCTAATAATCGTTATTCTTACGTAGATTAATCGAGCTTGAACCGTAATATCACCTCATTCGTATCTGGATCAATCTCGACGGGATTGGTAGAACCCGCTTTGAACAGGGCTTTGCCTGTCGACATCTGAGCAAGCGTATTGAGAAACGCCAAACCCTGATTCAGTACCGTCTGAAGCTGTTCGCTTGCAGTCGTTGCCGTACTGCCATCCAATGGAGATGGCCCTTTTTGCGTTTCCGATGAAAAAGATTCATCGGCATGCGCCTGTATTCCTTCTGGAACATCCGGTATGCCGGTATCGACAACGGTAGTGCTTACCAGATCCTGTTTCGAATACTCTTCACCGAGATCGATTTCACCCGATGGTTCGGTTTCTCTCGCAGTTACACCCTGTGCTGCAGAATCTGAATCAGGATCCGAGATTGTCTTCTCAATCATGGCATTTTCGTCGCCGAGGAGTTTTGGATTCAGATAATGCGGATCCGACTCGTCCAATTCGGGTTTCGTGATCACCTCATCTGTATCGGATTGACGGTCAGGTTGCATGCTTTGAAGCAATGTGTTGATCTGATTGATGAACTGGCTGCGACCTTCGCGGTTGAAATCGACTTCTGTAGTTTTCCCTGCGAACACCGCATCGAACAGATCTTGTTTAAGTCCCAGACCCGTAGCAATCTTTTCCTCGATTGTTCGTGACATCACCATGTCCACTACGTGGATTTTATTGCTCTTCTGTCCGATGCGATGTATGCGCCCGATTCGTTGGTTCAGTTTCGCAGGATTCCATGGCAACTCCATGTTTATGAGAAAATCACAATTCTGTAAATTCAAGCCCACACCACCGGCATCGGAGGCGATGAACACCATACAGGAGGGATTATTGCGAAATTCATCAATCAACAGCTGACGCTTTTTCACCGGTACCTTGCCTGTGAATTCAACAAAATCAAGCCCGAGCTTTGAAACCACTGCTCCCACCAGTGCAGTCATCGAAGTCCACTCGGAAAATATGATTACCTTTCGATTGCCTTCGACGACCACGTCACGCAACAGCGATTCAAGCTCTTCCAATTTAGGGGATGAGGTATTTTTACACGTATCGTCCACCAGACAAGAAGCGTCGCAAACCATACGCATTCGCAGCAACAGCATCTGCATTCTCTGAATGTCAATCGGAGTCAGAATCTTCTTGCGAATGATTCCCTGCAAACTCTGAAGATATCCTTGGTGATGGCGCATCTGGTGCTCCGTTGGTTCAAGGACGATTCGCGAGCGAGTGATATCGGGCAGGCTGTCGAATACCTCGGCTTTAGACCGGCGCAGCAGCAGCGGCTTGATTTTCTCTTGTACCAGTTCGAGATTATGATAGCCGAGGATTTTATTTCCCCGTTCACGACTCAGCCGATAATGTTGTGCGGCAAAGGCCCACAGGGGAGAAAGCGTTTCCGGATTACAGAACTGGACGATGCTGTACAAATCTTCAAGTTTATTCTCCAGCGGTGTACCGGTCAGCACCAATGAATGACTGCGCGGAATCTGTTTGATTGCCTGATGAGTCTTGGTAGCGAAATTCTTGATACGCTGAGCCTCGTCCAGAATCACCAAGTCCGGTGGCTGCTGCTTGATTGCGTCGATATCACGCAAGATCATCTCATAATTCATAATCTTGAAAAATGTCTTATCCCTGATTATCGTATGGCGCCGCCATGCGGG
>JAAYDK010000287.1 GCA_012729295.1 Spirochaetales bacterium
CAATATCCATAACCGATACCACCGAAATCTTCACCATCGGCGAAGCGCGGATATGCCATTGCTGCTACGTCTGTGCGCGGGGTGCCCCAATTGTCCAAAACGCCCCAGTACCATGAACCGCCGGTCAGGAACGTAGCGGTTTTGCCGGTTCCGAAACCTTCTCTCTCATCGTCGAACAAGCCCGGATCCCAAATCTTGTACTTGGTGACCATGTCGGTCATCGTAGAAATTACGACGGCGATCTTCGGATCGTTGATGCTCTTTTTGAAGCCTTCTTCGGTGAGCCAGTCAAATCCCTGCTGTGCGGCAATCGCACTCATGATGAGGAACGGGAAACCGGCAGCCTTGGAGTTGGTTGCAAAACCGTTGCGGACACGAACTCCGCCCTGGTCGACGGTCATTTTCTTTGCTACTGCGAAGAAGTCATCCCATGTCTTGGGAATGTCGTTGACCTTGTCCAGTCCAGCTTCTTGCATGAACTTTGTGTTGATCCATGCTACATAGTTGGAAAGTTCGAACGGGATGCCGTAATATTGGCCTTCCCAGAATCCACCCGAAATCTCAATCGAATTGGGTTCCCACATGTCGACGACTTCCTGTACAGTCGACTTCCCGAAACCTTTCGGATCGATCACCTGCATCTGTTTAGCAGCATGGAATTCGGCCGCTTCCATATTGCTCAACGCAAATGAATCGATCTCACCATTCGAAGCAAGAGCAATTCTGATCTGGTTCGCACGATCGGCGTCGGCGAGCAGCAGCATATTGATCTCTACTTCGGGGTGCTTTTCCTGGAACATCTTGACGGCTTCGTTGTTGATCTTGTCGTACGAAGTCTCGGTCCAGTGATAGTGCACGATTTTTTGTTTCGCTGCGGTTTCCCCCTGGGCGGCTGCGAATACCACAGTCATCGACAGGAGTAGCATCAGGACAACAAGTAAAGTACTCTTTCTCATTGAATCCTCCTTTGGAATTTCATGAATCTATCAATTGCCGGATTTCTACCTCACAGGAGGCCGATCTGTTCCTGATCGGTATAGCTCCGGTCAATTCTCAAAAATTATAACACATAACTTTAGGGCAGCAGCTTGAAGTCGGGCATGACGCCGTGCAGTCTGAACGCTGCAAACGCCTCGGCATACTTGCAGCCGGCCTGAAGCCCGCGAAATTCGTTATGTATCCGACAAGAATCGGTAAAACCCTGGTCTTCGTACTCGCTCATCCAGGAAATCTGGCTGACGTGGCACTGAAGCGCTTTGATTTTCTCCTCGTATTCATCGGTTATGTCGACATACACCTCGGGAACGAAATGAATTCCCGCCGATGTATCACAATAGAACAGCGTGGGGAATTTAGTCATTGGCTTCTCGTCAGAAGGAACATTTTTACCAACCAGGGAGAGCAGCACCCGTCCGACTACCGTCGCAGTTACATTATGATCGGTGCTCCTGTCTTCCGGTGAGTTGGTAAAAATTACATCCGGTTGAGCCCACCGGATCGCATTGATTACGTCGCGGCGCAACTGTTCGCTGTCGACGAGCCCTTCGTCGTTGTACCGTAGAAATCGAACTTTGGCATCAAAAAATTTCGCAGCTTCGAGTTGTTCCTGTTCTCTGACGGCTGCAATCTTCTCACGACCGACTAGTACATTAGAACCGATATTGCCGCTGGTGGTAAGCGCGATAAAGATATGGTGGCCCGCCTTCTTATACTTGAGCAACGTACCGCCGCACAAAAACTCCACATCGTCAGGATGTGAAAAAAACGCCAGGATATTCATCGACGTCCCCCTTGTTTCAGAACATCGACCACCTCGTCGATTATCATCTCTGCAGTCTCAGGAGCGAATACCGTACTGATCGTCTCATACAACGCCTCTGCTTTTTGCTCGGCGAAATTATGGCGATGCGGTAGATAACCGAAATACCCGTCTACAAGCCCGGCAACTACTACTTGACTTTCCGTCACTTTATGCTGAAAGTCAAGATTAAAATCCATCAAAGGCTCGACCGGCAAACCCACGATCGCAAGCACACCGAAGTCAACCACTACGATTGGAATTCGAATCGTTCCCTTTTGCATGTCGATATAATCTTTATTCGCCCCATAAGCCCACAAAAATTGCGTATAGGTAAATTGATTGATTACCAGATGCTCTGTCTGCTCGGGAGAACTACCGATTTCGACTGCTCGTTTTTTAATCAGGTTGTTGATCGAACCGTCTTCGGGAACCTCGGAAACCGGAATGCCCAGGAATGTGGCAAATTCATGTTTCCAGTCGTCGACTTTCTTTTGAAGTCCAGCTGCATCCATCGCGCCGAAAAGGAGCGGGAACGAAGCTTCAAACGATGTCGTCTTTACCGCTTCGATGGTATTGATTGCTTCAGTGGCACGAATCGTTTTCAGATCTCTGTAGAACTTTGCGGCAATTTGCTCAACCATCTCGAAGCTGACGCCTTTGGCCTGGTCGGGATCAGACATGTCCAGTACCCCGCGGGTCCACGGATCGACATTGCCTTCGGCACCTTGTACGAACATCAGAGGAAACCCGTTGTCCTGTTCGTACCAGTTGCGTACAGGGCCGATCCAGTCCGAGCTTACTAGATAATTTTCAACGCCCAAAGCTGTTAGGTGGCATGAATAATACATGACCGAAGCACTACGTTTTCCCTTGTCGTCAACGATGTCCAAGAGAAAGACACGTCTGTCGATTGGTTTGTCCAAGCCTCGGCGGTTAACACCGATCGTACCGATTCCTTCGCGCAATTCTAGTGTAGCTGCATGCTTATGCTTGACGGCTTCTTTCAAGGCTTCAGAAAAACGCGCGGCGAGTAGTTCAAAATACGCTTTTTCGACTGCTCCCGTTGCAATATGTAATGCATAGACATCGGGACCGGAATGCGTATGGGTTCCCTGTAGGTGCATCGCTTGTGCATCAACGCCGGTAGCCTTCGCTATGCGTTGTTTGAGTGCTTTTGCACAATCGGGACCAAAAATACATAAATCTGCGCTGAACCAGGCCAGCGGCTGCTCACCCGGCTGTTCGATATACAGCACATAGACTGACAATGGATCGTGAATTCCTTCCGACTTATGGTCACGGTCTCCGTAACCCAACAATTCCATCGGAGCCTGGGGTGTAATATCGCGTCGTGCGATTCCTATATTCATGATATGTGTCCTTTAACGAAACTGACCTGCTTGGGAAAGACAATCTGGCAAATAATGTCTAGTAAAATTTCTCCCCCAGCGATAGGAAGGCCTGAAGCCCTCGGCCATCGGAACTCCCGCCTGAAGACCGCGATAACGAGCAGGAATCTCAAGGAATGCACTCATTTCGTAATTAAAAAGAGTCTTCATCCATGAATTCTGGCTCTCGTGGCAAGCGAGCAATTCAACCTTCTTCTCAAATACATCGGTAATGTCGACATACAGTTCGGGCTCAAATCCGACACCCGCAGGCGTGTCCATGAAATAGAGATGCGGTATCGGTTTCTTCGTGATGGGAGTTCCCGTTTCGATGTTGGGGACCTGAGCCATATGAAGACATTCGTCGACAATGTACCCGGTGATCGAATGATCCGGATTGTAATCGGTCCGGCACGGACAGATTACTACATCGGGATCGGCAATACGCATGGCATTGATGAAGGCATGGCGGGTTTCGACCGAGTCGATTAAAAACTCGTCGTCGAAACCGAGCCAAATCAATTCGGCGCCGATGATCGAGGCTGCTTTCTTAGCCTCGCCGTAGCGCACTTTAGCAATCTCGGCCTTCGGCAATGTGGTTGAGCCCACATTGCCGTTGGTTGCGACACAGAAGAATACCTTCCAACCCATGTGTGCGTACCGTATTGCGGTACCGCCGCAGAAACTCTCGATGTCATCGGGATGCGCCCCAAAAATCAACACATGTTTGGCCATGGTCTTGCTTCCTTACATATTAAGCAGGTGCTTAATCGTATAATGTTCTAATGCTTCGTAATCCCGTTCGGCGACGCACTTCTTCTGGAACGCCCAGTCGAAGGTATCGGCTTTCTTTTCGAGCATCCTGAATACGGAAAGGCTGTTTTCGATGTGGCGATAGCTGACTTCAAGCTTTTGCGTGCGCATGACTTTTACATCAAGACCGACGTATTCGCCATTGTTACCGAATCCGTGCTTCTTAAGTACGAGTACCTGGTTGAAGGCCTGGCGAAGGTTTTCAGCACCGAAACTCTTGTCCTGATCGAACTTCATCCCGTTCTGATCGTTTAGGTGGACGCCCCAGAGTTTTCCGGCTGCCAATGCGTAGCCCATTTCGTTGGCCGGATCCAATCCTGCAAGAATTGCGTGTGCGCTCTCGATCAGTCCGCCAACTCTGTTCGGATCGGCAGTCCGATAGCTGAGTCCGATTACGTGACCGATGGTCGGAATGAAGCTGCGATCGATGGGTTCATTCGGCTTCGGCTCGATGAGAACCTTCATCGACTTATCATAATTTAAAATGGCATTGATGCCGTCGATCAAGCGCTTGTTGCCCTCGACGGGGTCTTTGCTCTCCTGGCACAATGTTCCTTCACGCGCTAGCCATAAAACGATTTTGTCGCAACCGAGCTGGCGTGCGATATCGGCAGAGCGAAGGGCGCGCCATATGGCAAATTCGCGGTCTTCTTTTGAATTACTGGTAAATCCGCCATCCATCGTATGCGGATCCATCCACAATCTTGGTGCTACGAATTCGGCAGCAAGACCGTATTTGTTCAATAAGGATTTAACATCCGCTGCTGCTTCCTTGATCTGTTTTTCGGTCATCGAATTCATTTCTGGAACTGCATCGTCATCATGGAACTGGACGGCATCCATGCCGATTTCCTTGAACTTCTTAATCTTTTCTTCGAATGGGATCGAACCACGAACGTCCGGGCCAAAGGCATCCGCGCCTTCGTGAACGTTCCAGGGACCTACTGAAAATTTAAATTGGGACATATTGCTCTCCTTGTGTTGTTTCTCTATTCGCTATTTGACGGATTCCCACCGACGCTTATCATTACTCTCGATGATCGCCGCCAAAATCTTCATCTCCTCGTATCCGGTAAAGAATGTCGGTCTCCGGCTACCCTGATCGGCGCCTTCTCCCGCTTCGATTGCATCATAGAAATCTTTAAACAAGTGCATCACTGCATCGTAATAGCCTAACGGATGCCCGGCCGGCAAAACGGCGAACTTAGCGGCTTCCGGGTGCATGATGGATGCATTTTCGATCAGCTCTTCGTTCGGCTTGAAACGATGACCGATCCACAACCGTGTCGGATCTTTATGATTCCATGCATACGAACACTCTTTGCCGTAGATTTCGAACAACGGCTCGCTCTTACGACCGTTACACAGCTGGCAGGTGGTGAAACTGCCGGGGACCGTTCCGTCGAGACGGAAATGCACTGCACTATACTCTTCCAACGAACACTCGACATCGACACTGTCGGCTGCTTCAAGATGTTCGAAAGCGAGCACTTGCTTCTTCGGCTTTTTACGAATCGGTATCAGTGTTGCCAAATCACCCATTACGTCGGTGACTTTTCTTCCGGTGAGAAACTGCACGAGGTCGAACCAGTGGCTGCCCAAGTCTGCGGTAACATTCGACATACCGTTTTCCGCTCGTTCGAGGCGCCAACTGTAGTCAGTCTCCATCGAAAGCCAATCCTGAAACCAGGTTCCGAAGACCATTCGAACGTCTCCGAGTTCGCCGCGTGCAATGCGGGCGGCCGCCTCTTGCACTACCGGATAATAGCGGTAGCAGAAATCGACTCCGGTAACGGTGTTGTGCTTCACCGATACGTTCCACAGTTCTTCGGCCTCTTCGGCTGTCATGGCAAGCGGCTTTTCGGAAAGCACCTGCTTGCCGTTTTCCATGGACCGCTTGTTGATGTCGAAGTGGAATTTATTGGGAGTACAGTTGTGAACAACGTCGATCGAAGGATCGTTGACGATATCGTCAGCTTTCGTGGACCAATGCTCGATACCGTACTTTGCTGCAGCCCGCTTGGCCAGTTCGGGATTGTTGTCGACGACCTTGACAATCTTCACGCCCAGCCTTGCCAGTTGATCTAGATGAACCATGCCTATATAGCCGGCTCCGATTACTCCAACTCTTATCATACGCTT
Organism: Spirochaetales bacterium; assembly: GCA_012729295.1. Classification (GTDB taxonomy): domain Bacteria; phylum Spirochaetota; class Spirochaetia; order Sphaerochaetales; family Sphaerochaetaceae; genus JAAYDK01. The sequence goes on from JAAYDK010000287.1 coordinate 6,145, forward strand.
CATACCTCTTCCAATTTACTGCTATTATTCTAAAATGCATTCGCTCATCGGTCAACAAAAAACATACATTATTTATTTATCCACTACTTATCCGATAATTTTTGTCGACATTTTTACAGAGTTTAGGTTATTATATACTTAATTAAGGAAAAGTGCCGATTCATTTGATACTTTTAAACTGGAACATTATGTGATTCTGTTGCACCATCCCTAAATGTCGTGATATACCAAAGATAGAAGAGGAAACGTGACATGTGCGCTACAAAACAATTTGACAAAAGCGACTTGCAAATAATCAGGAGCATCCAGCTTCTGGACCAGCCTACCCGCCAGAGTATCAGCGATGAAGTCGGACTAAGCCTTCAGAAGGTCTCAAAGGTACTCAAACGGCTGGAGTCGATCACGACGATACGAAAAGCGGGAAAATCGTTTTCAGCCAGCGGTAGGCCTTCCTTTATTTATGAACTGGCTCCGAAAGAGATGCACACGCTCGGAGCCTCAATCAATAATCGCGGCATGACTATCGTTGCCATCGACGCCACAAAGGAAGTCGTGAATGTTAAGGAACTGCAATTTTCAGAAAAAGCGCTGCGAGCCGACGACTCTGCGCTTCTGATAGACGAAATCATCGCTCCTTTGAAAGCGATGAAAGCCGAACTAACCATTGCAGGATCAGCTCCGTCGGCGATTGGCATTTCCGTTCCGGGAATGGTCGATACAGCCCGCAGGGTCTGGCTTTCGGGTCTTCAGCTACCTGGTATCAATCACGTAGACATAAATAAGGAAATTTGCAAACGAATGGATATTCCGGTCTACGTCGAGGACAATTCACGCATCATCAGTTATTTTGAAAAAGTTCGCGGCAGAGCTAAGCATATCGACAACTTTGTCGTACTCTACCTCGGTATCGGTGTCGGTGCTGGAATCATCATCAATAACGAGATTTATCGCGGTTCCAACGGAACAGCGGGAGAAATCGGACATATTATCCACCACAACAACAATTATCGCTGCAGTTGCGGAAATGTCGGTTGTCTTGAAACCGTAACAAGTGAATCGGGTGTCATCAGAGTATTCAAGGACCGCCTTGCAGAAGGAGTTCATTCTCTACTCAAACAAGTGAATAACTACGAGGAGAATCTCACTCTCGAGGCGATTTTGGAAGCTGCTAAGGTCGGAGACAAGCTTTCGCGAACCACGTTGTTCGAAATCGGTCAATTCATCGGCGACGCGGCTACGATTCTCATCAACCTGTTTAATCCGCAAAAGCTGTTCATAACGGGAACGGTGGCCATTTTCGAGCATTTTCTCAAAGATGCAATCATGCTCTCACTGAATAGAAAAATCTTTCCGAGCATCCTCGAACGGACCGAAATCGAATTCACCCCCTATTCTGCAATCAATGAAGCCCACGGTTCCTCGTTGTTCGCGCTTTCGCAATACTGGGACGAATCGCTTTCGAGCAACGGCAAATCGTCGAATAACGGCTGGGGGTCGAATTCATGAACAACCCTAGCTATCTCGATGCCGTCAAGCGGTTGAACGAACATTCGATTCCGTACGAAGTATTACATACGGGAGACGATTCTCTTTTGTTGGTGATTCAGCACGGCGGCCGCATCCTCGGACCTTTTGCTTCTCGCCAAAGCAGCGGAATGTTGTGGATGAACCGTGCATGGGCTTCACCAGACGATTGGAATACGCTCATGAAGGACGGATATTGGAATCTTGGCGGAGAACGTCTATGGATAGCTCCCGAGTTGCAGTATCATGTTGAAGAGCGCACCAAACCATCTGAAACCTACCGATTGCCGGCTTCGATTGACCCCGGCGATTATCTTCTTACGCGAGTCGATGCCCATACGGCACAGCTATCTGCAGACGTCGTTCTTAAGGCAAATAATTTCAAAGACGGCACCCAGCATCTGTCGGTGCGTCGTACGGTACGTGCGATTCCCAATCCGCTGCGTACGTTACATACCTGTAGCGAACTAATGAACGGTATCGATTATTTCGGTTATTCGCATACGGTCGACCTGTCTATGGCAAAGTCATCTCCCATTCCGAGCGAAACATGGGTAATCATGCAGGTTCCCCAAGAAGGAACGGCTATTATACCGGCAAAGAATAACTGTCAGATCGGTTGGTACTATCGGCCCGACGAGAAAAACCTTATCAATTCATACCCTTCTGCGATTACTGCCAAGATGACGAACGGGCACCTCTTTAAAATCGGATTCCACGCAGCTTCGTGGATGGGCCGCTCCGCCTACGTACGTCAGCTCGATGACAAACGATGGTCATTGATGATTCGGTCGAACTTCTCGAATCCTTCTTCATATTATCTTGAAGAACCGTTTACGAGCCCCGGGGAGACCGGTTATGCGTTCCATCTCTACAACTCGGCCAAAAGCGAAGAGCGTTTTGGTGAGATAGAAAGTCAGGGATTATCGATCGGCGGACTTTCAGGAAAAACACATTCGACCGACGAGATGGCAACCTGGTATTTCTGCGGTGATACGCAACGTCTCAGAAGTATCGCACACGTGCTTTTAAGCGTTCATACAGACGACTTACAAAAATTATGGCCGTAGCGGAACATCCGCACGGCCATACTTCGTTACACGAATAATTATTATTTGCAGCAGTATGAGGCAGCAGCGACAAACTTCATCGCGGCTTCCTCGATTTCCTTTTCGGTGCTCAGCGGGTTAACGCCGAATGCGCTGCCGAGACCTCCGTCGACTACGCCGATCGAAATGTTGATGGCACGATTGAGAATCGCATCGGTCTTCGGAAGCATCCCCTTTTCGTATACGACATCGGTCGGGAATTCCTTGCTTCTGAACGGAGCTCCAGCTGCAAGCTGCTTCTTTCCTAGAATCTGTTCCATATTACTGTACACATGCCAGCCGGAATGACTGATGGTCTTCGTACCTAATTTGGTAGCGATTTCATCAGCATCTTCCTTCGAAGGCAGCAATACGGTAAGCAACGTAGCGATTTCACCCTTCTCGTCGTTCAGCTTGCGGAACTCCAGTCTCGGCAATTCGGCGGTAAGAATATCCTTGAATTGCTTCTTGATCGTGTGAAGGCGCTCCAATAACGGATCGAGCTTTCTAAACTGAGCCAGCAAAACCGCACCGGTAAGCTCGTTCATTCTAAAGTTTTGTCCGACTACCGAACGATTACCGACTTCTAGACCCGTACGCAACGGCATATGGCCTTGGTCGTGAACGGCAAAGGCTGTCTTGAAGAGGTCTTCGTCATCGGTCAGAATCAGGCCGCCGTCTCCGGCGTTGATCGTTTTGTACACGTTAAACGAATAGGTTCCGATCTTTCCGATGGTACCGAGGTACTTACCGCGATATTTTCCACCAAAAGCCTGGGCGGTATCTTCGATGAGATACAGTCCGTGCTTGTCTGCGATAGCCTTGAGTTCGGCAAGAGCGCAGGGATTTCCTAGCATATGAACTGCAAGGATCGCCTTTGTCTTGGCAGTAATCTTGCGTTCGACATCCTTCGGATCCAAATTGAGGCTTTCATCGATTTCAGCCAGTACGGGAACCGCACCGACGGTAATGACGGAACTCATGGAAGCGATAAACGTGTACCCCGGGCAAATCACCTCATCTCCCGGTCCGATTCTCAATGCGGCAAGCGCGACAATCAGCGCAGAAGTTCCCGAGGTGACGGCCAATCCATACTTGCCGCCAAATTTCTTAGCAACTTCGTGTTCAAGGGTAAATACCTTTTTCTTGAACTTCGGGTCATTTTCACTCCCGTACCGATTGAGGTGTCCGGAACGAATGACTTCCAACACTTCGCGTTCTTCATCTTCGCCGATAAAATAATAACCTGGTCCAGGCATGGGCAGCCTCCTTGATTTTAATCCTATACCATAAGATTACCACTGCTCTTACAATCGGTCAATGATTTTATATACATATATATGTAAAGCGAGAACTTTTTCTTGTATTGTCGCCTATTTAACGATATTATCCACTTATATAGCGAATAAACTTGTGGTAAAAACAGCATAATTGTTTCTATCTGAATGCACCTTGACAGATGAACTAATACAAGTCGTATAATTGTTCGGTATACAAGGCGGGAAAGAGTGAAAAAACGATTGATATGGCTAACCGCCGCGGCGGTCATAATTGCCGTTGCCGTTCTGGCGTCGGTCTTTTATTTCAGCACCGGTACGGTACTGGAATTCCAGGTTCGGGACAGCATTGCAAAAAGCTGGGTATGGGATATGGAGGC
>JAAYDK010000288.1 GCA_012729295.1 Spirochaetales bacterium
ATCGCTTCTTCTTGGTCGTGGGTAACATACACAGTTGTGATTCCGACTCTGCGCTGGATATTCTTAATAACGGTACGCATCTCAACCCTCAGCTTGGCATCGAGATTTGACAGCGGTTCGTCCATCAGCAGTACGTGCGGTTCGATACACAGAGCGCGGGCTAGTGCGACTCGTTGCTGCTGTCCTCCAGACAGCTGAGCTGGCATGCGGTTAGCCAGTTGTTCGATTTGCATAAGTTTTAGATATTTGGTAGCTCGAGCCGTAATTTCCTCTCTCTGGAGCTTGCGGTTCTTTAAGCCGAATTCGACGTTTTTACGAACAGACAGATGGGGAAAGATCGCATAGTTCTGAAAAACCATGCCGATATTTCGTTTTGCAGGATCGATGTCGTTTATTCGCTTGTCATTAAAGAAAAAATCTCCGCCTTCAATCGTATTGAAACCGGCAATCATTCTCAGCAATGTTGTTTTGCCGCACCCTGACGGTCCTAACAGCGTGAAAAATTCTCCTTCTGAAATATCTAAACTTAAATCGGGGATAATCACCGTTTCGTCAAATTTTTTCAGCGCATGTTTGATGATGATTTTTTCTTTCACAATAAAAAACCTCCCCGAATGGTTCATGTATCCCGATACATAAGAGTAGTACGAGGAAATGTGTATGTCAAGAAAAAAGAAAATAAACAAAACAAAACAAACAAGAAAGAACAATTAACGGCAATACCATTTGTGATTATAGACTAATATTACGAATATTTGATATTTTCTAAACAAATTTGATAAATTATGAAAATAATTTTGTTTGAACGGACATTCAAAATGTTTACATTATATATATGTCGTATACGGTTTATTCTATTCGCATCGAATTACTTCGATACCCATTTGTTCTAAATCGGCAACCTGTTCGTCAGTGATTCCGGAATCAGTCAATAATTTTTGTGCGCTCGTTACCGGAGCAACGAAAAAATTTGACACTTTTCCGATTTTAGAGCTGTCCGCTACTACGATAACTTCACCGCGAGTGTGCTCGATCATCATTCTGTTTACATGTGCTTCGGGTTGTACGGGAGTCGTCATGCCGTAATGCACGTCGAACCCGTCCAATCCGATGAACGCCTTTGATGCAAAGACTTGTGAAATTGAATGCAAAGCTGTTTCTCCGATCAGCGTGAACGATTCTTTTCTGAACAATCCTCCGGTAGAGATGACTTCAAGGCTGTCGGGAATATCGTCCATCGGAAAGTAAGCGTTATTGGTAACGATTTTTACATGTTTTGCCGTGATGTTCCTGAATATCCTGAGCGTCGTGGTTCCGCTGTTGAGGAAGATCGTATCGTAGTCTTCGATCAGCGACGATGCTTTACGCGCAATTAAATCTTTCTGGAGACGATTGATGACGCTTTTTTGGGTAAACAGAGGCTCTCTATTGGTTCTGTTTACCGCAACAGCTCCACCATGAGTGCGTTCGACCAGGCCATCCCGTTCCAGGGTTTCCAAGTCGCGCCTGATTGTCATGGTTGTTACGCCGAGTTTATCGCTCAAATCAGATACCCGGGCCGTCCCGTTGTCTCTAATGAGCTGATAGATTTCTTCGCGTCGCAAAGGCAGCGGCCTAAAAATCCCGTCATCTTTTTTCATGATTTTTCCAATTCTTTCAGATAGGACTCGAAATAGGTATGACCGCCGCTGACTGCCTGGACCAAACGGTCAAACAATCCGCAATCATAAGCAGCGTCAAATACCGTGTATCGAGTACGGATGAGCTGGGCTTTATAAAATCCTCTTATGAACGATTCCTTATCAAGCCCGATTTCAGCCGGTTGGAGGGGACATCCCGCTGAAACGAACATTTCTTTCAATTGTTTAAACGGGATGATTTGTTCCTCGATTGCCTGTACGATGGCAGTCCAATTGGATACGATATCTTCTCTGCGTTTTCCTAAATTTTGCCCTTCAAGGAATTTGTCTTTTCCAACTTCTAAGGCTGCCGCCCTGCTTTTCGGTTCAGAAAAAAGCTGATGTATCTGGTGTTCGCGCTCGCCCCATGAAATATTTTTAGCGTGCGTACATGCATCGGATATCTGTGTAGCCGACAGTGCGGCAAATTCCGTAATGAAGGCAGTGACCGCTAACGTACCGATTGCAACCTTGAATCCGTGCGACGGGGATTGGCCGTGAATTTTAACATGTTCCATTTCCCATACATGGCTCATCATGTGTTCGGCCCCCGATGCTGGACGCGAATCTTGATAAAGCTGCATTGCATAGCCAACTTGTGCCAGTCCTAGAAACAAACCTTCGATTGCTTTCGGATCTCGTAACGCCAGCTTTTCGGGATTGGATAGGCGTGTTCTCAACGGAGATTGAACGATATCCCACGATTGGCGGTGAATCGGTTCGATACCGACGATGTCGGCGATCTTCCAATCGGCTCCGGCAGGTACTTTTGCCGCTAAATCTCCATAGCCCGAGGCAATCATCAGATACGGGGCCTTACAGAGGATGTCCAGATCGGCGATTACGGCAACGGGCGGGTTGCAGGGGAGCGTGGTTTTAAAACCTTCGACAGCAATGGCCGATCCGAAGGCCGTGTATCCGTCCACTGAGGGTGCCGTAGCTACTACCATATAGGCTTTCCCGCATTCATAAGAGGCGCGCTTGACGATATCATTGATCGTTCCCGATCCCACTGCTACGGCGACTAAGTCGTTTCCTTCAAGCACGGCTCGTATGCGGGCGATGTGGATATCGTCGCCATATACCGGTTCTACATCGTCAAATATGAATATCTTCGTATCACGATA
>JAAYDK010000031.1 GCA_012729295.1 Spirochaetales bacterium
AGAGATTGTGTTGGCGCCTTGCAAATACTACCAGCTGATATGGAACCAAAAGATATCAAGATCATTTCTTGTAAAGCTTTATCTGAAGAACAAATCGAAAAGCTCTTGATACACAGTTCAACGACGCAGCCTTTCCACCTCGGTTCCGATGAAGACCTAAGAATTTCTCTAGCAGGAGCTCAAGAGAAGACTGCATTACTATATCATCAAAAGAATTGGTCGATTCCTCTAGGGGCAACACCATCAACACATATTTTCAAGCTACCGATAGGTAAAGTTGGATATATTGACATATCAACTTCTGTGGAAAATGAATGGCTATGTTCACAAATTATACGCATGTACGGTGTAGCTGTCGCTGATTGTCAGATCGGACACTTTGGTAATCAGAAAGCGCTGATAGTCGAACGATTTGATCGAAAAATCTCCTCGGATGGAAGTTGGATTATGCGATTACCGCAGGAAGATATGTGCCAAGCGAACGGTATTTCCTCAAGTCAAAAATATGAATCCGACGGTGGCCCAGGTATCGAGACAATAATGAACACACTGTTATATTCTTCGGCCTCAGAAGAAGATAGATTATCTTTTTTCAAGTCTCAGATACTTATGTGGCTCCTTTGTTGTCCCGATGGCCATGCCAAGAATTTTAGTATCTTCCTATTACCTCATGGACAATTCAGGGCAACCCCATTATACGACATAATATCTGCTTACCCTTTGCTGGGAAGAGGGAGTAGCCAGATATATCCAAAGAACATCAAGATGGCTATGGCTATAAGTGGAAAGAATCGTCATTATCACTGGTATAAGATTCAAAAAGATCACTGGTTCACCACAGGAAGACTTGTAGGAATCCCTTCTAACAACGTTGCTGAGATAATCGACCATATTGTTAAGATTACACCAATGGTTTTGAATTCGGTACAGCACATAATACCGTCCGACTTCCCATCATCGGTAGCAGAGCCAATACTCGATGGACTTGCACATGCAGTAGAGCAATTGTCAAAGGCATAAGTAAGCGTTGGCAAAGACTATTGAATGACCGCATCCAAAACACCGAATCGAATAGTACGTATTATTACCAAACATACTCGATAAGAAAATCGGACAACATCGTAGCCATTCATCACCACATTCCCTCAACGCAATCAGTATCCTCACCAACGTGGTTTTTCTGATTCATCGAATCCAAGCAATGCGGCCCATTACTGTACCTTTGAGCCTATTTCACTTGCTCTCTCATAATCCATTCTGTACACTCTGATGGCATTCCAACACATTACAGGCTACTGCTAAAAGGAGATGCGATACTAGTTTTTCTCTGTTTAATGAGAATTCACTATGAATGAGCTCGTCAGCGACCTCATGAGAGCAAGCGTCTCTTCAGTCATGTTGTAAGTCTCTTGTTTACCCTTACCAATTCTTGCTTTGGCCAAAAGGGTCCCATCCTCGTAGCAGTCCCTGTATTTATTCTTAACATGAGTATACTAATGTAGTTTTATCTCTATGGGGACCTTATGGTGTTGTTTTTACTGAACGTCGAATGTCGATCACAAATTACGATTTTTTAGATTTCTTCGCAACCGGAGTTTCTACTGATGATTCATCTGTCAATTCTATCGATGTTTCGCTATCCTCCTCCTGATCTGCTTTCTGTTCGGGATGAAATTCAACGTGTTCGGCAACAATGACATACCGTTCGCGTGCATTTCCCTGCTCATCTGACCATCGATCGTGTTTTAGACGACCGACAACTCTGACCTTTCTCCCCTTTTTCAGGTTTCTGGCGCAACCTTCGGCTAAAGACCCCCAGGTATCGATAT
>JAAYDK010000289.1 GCA_012729295.1 Spirochaetales bacterium
CGGAAACACCAGATGGTACATCAGCAACGTCTTGTTATGGCTTTTGTAGACATGTTCATCCATTACCACAATATACCATACTCAACCGCCCCAAGGGGCGGGGAATTAGACCCCCCTTAGATTAAAACGCCTGATGTACGAAGTGAACGTCGAAGGCGTACGCAATGTCGTACAGGCGTGTATGACAAAACATGTCAGACGCTTGGTTTATACGAGTAGCGTTCATGCAATCGCCGAACTTCCGCACGGACAGAAAATAGGGGAATCTCATATTTTTAATCCGTCGCTCGTACGCGGTTCATACGCCAAGACAAAAGCAGAGGCCACCGATTTTGTTCTTAAATCGACCCAACAGGGCCTTGATGCGGTAATCGTCCATCCTGCCGGAATCATCGGACCAGAAGATCATCAGATGTCGAATCTCGGACAACTGGTGCTCGATTATTTGAAAGGAAAATTACGAGCCTATGTTTCGGGTGGTTATAACTTTGTCGATGTTCGAGACGTCGTGCAGGGAATTTTACAAGCTGCGGACAAAGGAGTCTCCGGTGAATGCTATATCCTATCCGGAGAATACCACTCTGTACGCGAAATGCTGAAAATGATGGAAGACATCACCGACATCAAAGCACCTAAAACAAAGCTCCCGCGCTGGTTTGCCATGCTAACCAGTCCGTTCGCCGAGCTTCACTATCGCATTAGGAAGCAAAAACCACTGTTTACCGCCTACTCGATATTTACGCTAGGTACAAACAGCGATTTTTCGAACGATAAGGCTAAGAAGTCATTGAATTATACTACTACACCGTTCCGTAAGACGCTCGAGGATACGATTGCTTGGATGCGCAACCACAAAATGGAACCGAAACCGAAAAAACGGCGAACGAAAAAAGTAAAAAATCAGCAAAACATTCGGCATTGGGCCAACGGAACCTGACTATGATCGCTTTGGACTTCGTTTATAGAATGGAGTTCGTACCAGCTTGGCCCGTTTGCGTTTTCCATGGATTTCAATCTCGATTTCGTCGCCGAACTTCAAATTCGTTTTGCGCTCGATAATCGCATAACCGCAAAAAATATTTAGCGTAGGACTCTTTGTTCCGCTGGTAACATATCCGATATCGCTCTCACCGAGAAACACGCGATACCCGTTACGCGGAACTGCAGCGTCAATCATCTCAAAACCGCGTACCGAACGTGCTATACCTTGAGCTTCCTGTGCTACCAGTGCTTCGCGCCCGCAAAACTCAGACTTCTCAAGCTTTACGAACGCACCCAGATTTGCCTCGAGCGGGGTAATGGTGTCGGAAATCTCATGGCCGTACAAAGGTAATTTCGCCTCAAGACGCAACGTATCGCGGGCACCGAGTCCGCAGGGAACGATGCCAAACTCCGAACCTGCCTCGAGTAGAGTTTTCCACAGCACTATGGCATCCTGATTTGGACAATACAGCTCGAAACCGTCTTCTCCCGTGTATCCGTTACGCGAAACTAATGCGGTAACACCGGCAATATTGATTTCGGCAATAAAACGGAAAAAACCCAGTTTGGCAGCCTCGGGTGCAAGTTTTTCCATGATTTTCTCAGCTAACGGACCCTGTAGTGCCATTTGGGAAGTCGTTTCGCTGTAATCGACGATACGGGCAACAGCTTTTCCAGAAAGAGCGCGTGGATTGTCTGTTTTCATCCAAGCCAGATCTTTTGCAACGTTCGCAGCGTTCATGACCACCCAATAAGACTGCTCGTTAATCCGATACAGAATCAGATCGTCTACGACAGTTCCATTCGGATGGCACATCAGGGTATAGATGATTTGTCCGTCAACCATGGTCGAGACATCGTTGGTCACCAAATAGTCGAGATAATCAGTAGCCGACGGACCGCTTATCAGGCATTCCCCCATATGAGAAATATCGAATAAACCGACTGCATTGCGTACCGCATGATGTTCGGCAATGATTCCTGCGGCAAAATGTAGTGGAAGTTCCCATCCGCCGAAATCGATTAGTTTCACATTCGGATAGTTTTTATATTCCTCAAAAAGCACGGTACGTTTCATCTCTGGCCTCTCACATATGAATCGTTACAGGATTGCGACAACCTCGATTTCAACCAACGCATCCTTCGGAAGTCGTGCTACCTGAACTGCGGAACGTGCGGGAAGCGGCTCTTTCGGATTGAAGTATGAGCCATATACTGCGTTCATAGCCTGAAAATCATCCATGTTTTTTAAAAACACCGTAGCTTTTACCACATGATCCAAATCGGTTCCCGCTTCTTTCAATACTTCGATTAAATTACGGAAAACCTGATGGGTCTGTGCTTCGAGGCCACCCGAGACAATAATACCCGACTCACTGTGTATAGGCAGCTGTCCCGATGTATAGACAAAATCCCCTACCTTCACCGCCTGGGAGTATGGTCCGATGGCTTGGGGGGCGTTTTTCGTGTTGACGCGTTCTTTGATCATGATAGTCCTCTTTTCAATGTGATTTCTTCACGATTATACTGCACCTCGTTGATGTTGGGAACATCATTTCGTGGTACAATCGTTAAATGTAGAAGGAAACTATTCTTTTCCGAGAGGAACAAACGCAATGGAAGTATCTGGCGAACTGTGTATCATCACTACCGGCGGTACGTTTGATAAGTATTACGACGAGATACGGGGAGAGCTGACGTTCCGCGAATCGCATCTTCCGAGAATTTTGAAAGCATCTCGCATCACGATTCCGGTACAAGTAGTCCCTGTTCTGGCACTCGACAGTCTGTACATGAACGATGTACATCGAGAACAAGTTGCACAGACGTGCGCCATTCGCAATGAAAAACGCATCATCGTTACGCATGGAACCGATACGATGGTCGAAACTTCAATAGTTATTGCCAAGAAAAAACTCAACAAAGTCGTAGTGCTTACCGGAGCGATGGTTCCCTATGCGCTGGAAAACAGCGATGCGGTATTTAATCTAGGATGCGCCATATCGGCAGTCCAATTACTGCCGATCGGCGTATACATTTGCATGTGCGGCAAGATATTCAGATACGACGAAACATCAAAGAACCGGGAGTTGGGAATATTCGAGGGTCCTTTTATCCAAAAACCTATCGATTAAACGAGCATTTGAGAACTTTCGTATGCCTCGATCGGATAATGATTAAGTACATAATCCATATCCTTATCGCCCCTACCCGACAGATTGACCAGCAACGTGGCTTCCTTGGGTAAATGCGAAGCCATCTTGATTGCGTGTCCGACCGCGTGGCTCGATTCGAGTGCCGGAATGATGCCCTCGAGTCTCGAAAGGTTGTAAAAGGCGGTAAGTGCATCCCGGTCGCTTGCCATCACGTAGGATACTCTTCCAATATCCTTTAAATAGCAGTGCTGGGGACCGACTCCCGGGTAATCGAGCCCGCTGGCAATCGAGTATACCGGTAGCGGTTCTCCGTTTGCATCCTGCAGCAGGTAGCATGCAAATCCGTGAATTTTCCCAACCTTTCCATACGTCATCGTCGCTGCATTATCCCCAGGATACGGACCCCGTCCGCCAGGTTCAACTCCGACAAGAGCGACCTCGGGATCATCGAGAAAACCTGAAAAGATGCCTATGGCATTCGAGCCGCCGCCGACACAAGCCACTACCGAACCGGGTAACGTTCCGGTCGTTTCAAGAAATTGTTCGCGCGCTTCGCGTCCTACCACCGACTGAAAATCGCGTACCATGAGCGGGAACGGATGGGGACCGACTACCGAGCCGATTGCATACATAGTCTGTACCGGATCTTCAAGATATGCCTCGAATGCCGCATCGACGGCATCTTTCAACGTTTTCGTTCCTCGATCGACTGGAATAACACGCGCACCGAGAACCTGCATTCTGCGTACGTTCGGAGCTTGCTTGTCAACATCGACAGACCCCATATAGATATCGCATTCGAGTCCGAGCAATGCAGCAGCGGTGGCAAGGGCCACACCATGTTGGCCTGCACCTGTTTCGGCAATTACTTTTTTCTTACCCATTCTCTTGGCTAAGAGAACTTCTCCAAGGCAGTGGTTGATCTTGTGAGCTCCGGTATGATTCAGATCCTCACGCTTGAGATAGATAGACGCGCCTCCGATCGCTTCGCTCAGCCGTTTGCAGTAGTAGACCGGGCTCGGGCGACCGGTATAGGTTTTCTGAAGGAATGCCAACTCTTCGATAAAGGAAGCATCTTCACGAATCTGCAGATACGAATCGGTAATCTCCTTCATCGCACTTTGGAGTGAAGGCGGAATAAACGCTCCGCCGTAGGTACCGAAAAATCCTTCGGCATCGGGTTGCTGGGTATTTAGAGACTGGTTAGTTTGATTTGTCTTGGCCATGTTTGCGCTCCCTTAATAGTTCTGCTATTTGTGATTGACTGTCTTTTAATATTTTTGATCCTCGGGTTATCTTACAGAGACTGATACCGAGCGAGCTTGCAATATCACGCTGGGTTCTCCCTTCGAAGAGATCCTTCAACAGTCGCCACCGGAGCGCAAAATCATACTTTTCACGTTGCGTGAACAATTCTTCAAA
>JAAYDK010000290.1 GCA_012729295.1 Spirochaetales bacterium
GGAAGAGTCGTATCCTGAAGACGAGTTTGATCAGCGAAAATAACCGCTGCAGAAATTAATAATTGAAAAGGGGTGGGTCATGAAAAGCTTTTGGAATCGAATGTCCATGATGCTCGTATTACTCGTGTGCGTCATGCCGCTTTTGTTTGCTGAGGAACCGTTGATTGACGATTCGCTCTATTACGAGGGTGAAGACGGCAAACTGTGGGTTGAAGACGATACCGTGTATATCGAAGGAGCCGACGGAACATCGGGTTATTATAACGAGGATTCTGGGTTTTTCGAAACCGAAGAGGGCAATTGGACATTCGAAGGCGACTCGATGATGTTTCAGGCTACCGACGGGTCCGACATGTTTCTCAGCACTTCGGGACCGCTGAATTGGCCTGAAGAATTCGCATTTATCCCAAAACCGGAAGGAACCTTGGTTTTGCAAATCGTGATGCCCGGCTATGGTTCCTATGCGTTTCAAGCTGTCGGGCAGGCAGAAGTCGATCGCTATATCCTCCAACTAAATCAAGCTGGATTTGAGGAACTCGTTATTCCGGAGCTTGTCGAAATTCTCGCTATGGAGGCAGCCGATGGAAATACCGAGACAGCGGGATTCTACTACATTGCACAAAAAGGAACGTTGTCTGTGGTGATAGCGTCGAACAGCGACATGTATACGGTAATGTTTCAGCCCAGCACCGATTTAGCCTTCTAGCATGAGGGCAAAAAAAAAGTCACCTAGAGACCTAAAGCCCGGCGACAATCATATGGTAGGGTGCGTTCGGAACCAACTTGTTGCATCATCTCGTAGCCATCCAGTGTTTGTCTCACCGATCATGCTTACAATCGCTCATTGCCCATTCCGAATCGTCACCGTTACGCCTGAGGTATTGTTTCCTCAATCGTTCCGTAATATAGCATAATGAAAATTCAATTAAACGGCAAGGGGGTAGGGAAGAAATAGTGCAATATTTTAAAAAGTTTACAAAAACTTGTAAGATATTTGTACTAAATCGTATGTTCCTCATTGCATGTGGACACCGATGATGGTACGTTGAATCATTCGCCTAGGTTGGTAAAAGGCGTATACGTCGGTACGCCGGTCTTTGGCCGCTGTTGGGAGAAATTATGAAGGCACTTGAACGGTTACAGAAAGTAAAACGCTATGATATGGAACGTCCGCCTTTCAGGCAACTTCATATCCTGCGTCCGCTAACCTGGCTGCTTAGCTACCCTGACGTTTGGAAACGCAAGCTAAAAGTCAATAAAATTAACATGGAAGGTATCGAGCCGCCGTATCTGCTGTTGTGTACCCACCATGCCTTTTTGGATTTTAAGGTAACTACCGCAGCGTTATTTCCCCGTCGGGCTAATTACGTTGTCGCTATCGACGGATTTATCGGGCGCGAATGGTTGCTGCGTCTGGTCGGTTGTCTCTGTAAGCGCAAGTTTACCAACGACCTCAATACGATTCGCAACATCAAGCGTTCTATCGAGCACAAGGATATTCTGGCCCTCTACCCCGAGGCCCGTTATTCGCTTGTCGGCACGACAGCCGTATTACCGCAGTCGTTAGGGAAAATCGCCCGTTTACTAAATGTCCCGGTAGTCGTGCTCAACATGCATGGGAATTATCTGGATTCGCCGGTATGGAATCTGACGCATCGCAACAATCGTATCGAAGCCGATTTAACCTGTATACTAAAACCCGATCAACTGAAATCGTTGCCTGTTAGTGCCATCAACAACGCCATCAACAAAGCATTCGAATATGATGAATACGCATGGCAGAAGAAAAATAATATTATTATCGATTACCCCAAGCGAGCCGAAGGTCTTCACAAGGTTTTATATCAGTGTCCCCATTGCCTGACAGAGTATCAGATGAGTACCACTGACGCTGTCATCCGCTGTAATTCGTGCCATAAAGAGTGGGAGATGGGAGTATTGGGAGATCTAAAGGCAATTCATCCGGCAGACGACGAACAAGTGCTACACACTGAGTATCCGCACATTCCAGACTGGTACGAATTCGAACGAGCCCAGGTAAAAGCCCAAATTGAATCCGGTTCATATCGATACGACATCCCCGTGTATGTTGAAGCATTGCCGAATGCGCGTGGCTACCTCCCGTTGGGAAACGCAAGGCTCACTCATGATATAAATGGATTTGTGCTGGAAGGTTCCTTTGACGGAGATTCGTTTAGACTGGAGAAATCAGTCGATTCCATGTATAGCTGCCATATCGAATTCGAATATTGGGGTAAAGGGGATTGCATCGATTTGTCGACGCTTGATGATACGTATTACATTTATCCTAAAACCTCAGAATGCTCGGTCACGAAAATTGCATTGGCAACGGAAGAGCTTTTCGAGTACGCTTCACGGCAATCATTGCGTAACGAAGCCTGAACTTCGCACCTTTCGGCAATCGCAACCAGCTGCGATGCGGGCATCTCGAGTCCTTGAGCGATTTTCTCCAATAAAAGAATCGAGGGATTATGTTGTCCGTTCAGTATCTTGTACAGATAGCTCCGGTGAATCCCGCATCGTAGGCATAGCTGGATCTGAGAAATTCGTTTAGTGTTCATGACATGCTTGATTGCTGTTGGTAATTCCATCGCGACCAGCATAACATTTTTCTAATAAATAATCACCAACTATTTTAGCTATAAAGAAATATAACCGATTTTACGATAGTATTCGACTCTTTGGGTTAGATTGGAAGACAACCCCTGCATGCAGGGGCTGTCGATAGGTAATTTATACTTTTTCCAAAGCAGATTCGTCAGTAACTGCATCGACGATGGCACGACTAATCGACTCGATTCCGTTCATGCATCCCGATTTTGTCGAGTAGCCTTCTTCGGCAATCGCAATATTCTGTCCGTTCGAGGCAAGCAATCGGAAACGATATTGCCCAGCTGTATCAAGGTAGACCTCAAATTTGGGAAATCCTTTTTTCTCCACATTCTGCAAGGTCTGATCTTCAACTTGGACAGTTGCGTTTTTCTTAACCGATGCAATTCCGTCTCTGCAGGCTTTTAAAGTGGTGTAGTTCTGGCTTGTCAGAATCGTAACGTAATTAGCTGCCTGAAGGCTGAAACGAAAAAATCCCTTCGGTGTTTTGGTGATTATAAATTTTCCTGGCATAATCTTATCCCCTTTTGGTGATGGTTTTCTTCAACTATACCATTATTTCTTTATATCGAGTACAAAAACAACTCCGATTCATCATCGAAGTTGTTACATAATGCCACAAATAATCTATTTGGAACGAATAAGGTGAATGGCAAAGCCCCCGATCTCTTTATCGAGGTATGCAAGCGTGAGAAAACCCTTGGTGTCCCTCTTCATCGTTTCGGGAACCGCCTTGAATCCCCGGCTCGACAGATATGCTATTGCCCGATCTACATCGTTGGTTTTAAATCCGATGTGGCCTTTGGTTCCGCGTCCGGGTTTTTTAAGGATTTCGATATATTCGCTGGCAAAACAGGAACTGTTACCGTCAGTAATCGGTTGAAACAAGCAACTGAAATCGCTAGAGGCGGCCATGCAATCGTCTACAGACGCCTCATTCAATCCGATATGGGCAAAAGTAAATCCGTGGACAGCCGATACGGCTTGTTTGGTGAGAGTCGTAATCTCGTTCCATTTTTCCTGATTGATCAATTCAGATTTCACCATCCAGCTCCCGCCGCAGGCTACAATATACGGCTTTCTGAGATAAGAGCCGATATTTTCAGTATTGATTCCCCCTGTAGGCATGAAACGAATGGAAGGAAAAGGCCCCGATAGGGCGTCAAGCATGGCCAAGCCACCCGATGCTTCTGCTGGGAAGAATTTTAATACATCTAGTCCCTGTTCCATCGCCTGCTGGATTTGGGAGGGATTACTTACCCCGGGATAGACCGGGATATCCTGCTCAAGACAATATTCGACAAGGTCTTTGCTGTATCCTGGTGATACGATGAACTGGGCTCCGGCTGAAATAGCTCGTTTCGCAGATTCAATACTGGTAATGGTCCCTGCTCCTACCAGCATGTCGGGATACGTATTTCGTACGATTCTGATGCCCTCCTGTCCCGCCGATGTCCTGAAAGTAATTTCTGCGACCGGCAGCCCTCCGTCGATCAATGCTTTTGCCAACGGAGCGGCCTGTTCGCTTTTGTCAATTTTTATTACCGGTACCAAACCGATCGATCTTATCCTTTCATGCATGTCTTTCATGTAAAATTCATCCTCCATGTATAGGTCTTCATGAGCATCGGGCACAGTATACCATAGCTAAATAGAAAATGAAACAATATTTCAATTATGATTGAAATCCTCTGTTGCTATGGTATAATTACATTATCGAATCATGAATTGAAAAGCAGGAGGCTGCGTATGGACCATGTCGTAACATTCGGAGAAATCATGCTCCGTTTGAAATCACCCGGACACGAGCGTTTCTTTCAATCTCCGTTTCTTGAGGCGACATTCGGAGGAGGCGAGGCCAATGTTGCCGTTTCTTTAAGCCTTCTCGGAGAATCTTCAAGGTTCGTAACTGCGTTACCCGATAATGCAATCGGGGATGCGGCTGTTGCCGAAGTGAGAAAATACGGAGTCGATGTAAGTGCAATCAAAAAAGTGAAACAGGCACGTTTGGGAATCTACTTTCTGGAAACCGGTGCCAATCAGCGTCCGAGCAAGGTGGTGTACGACCGAGATAATTCGGCAATCAGCATGGCGAAAAGCTCTGATTTTGATTGGAATGCAGTGTTTGCACAGGCAAGTTGGTTCCATATCACGGGAATCACTCCGGCTTTATCGCAAACAAGCGCCGATTGTGCAGCAGCGGCAATGTGCGAGGCAAAAGAACGCGGCATTACTGTTTCAATTGATTTGAATTATCGAAAAAAATTATGGAATTATGGAAAGAAGGCACCTGAGGTGATGGATCAGCTGGTACGATATGCCGATGTAGTTATTGCTAACGAAGAAGATATCCAAATGTGTCTCGGTATAGACGCAGCTGCTGATGTAACGTCGGGAACTTTGTCGGATTCTGTTTACGAGCAGCTTGCACATAAGGTAAAGTCAACCTATACGAACGTCTCGATCGTTGCGATTACCTTACGCGAGAGCATCAGTGCCGACCGAAACGGCTGGAGAGGCGTAATTGCGGGTACAAAAGGGTTTTTTCAATCCAAGCGCTATGCGATAGACGATATCGTCGATCGCGTCGGTGGTGGAGATTCCTTTTGTGCAGGTCTTATCTACGGCCTACGGCACATGGACGAACAGTCGGCCGTTGAATTTGCTGCTGCAGCATCGGCTCTCAAACACAGTATCCCCGGAGATTTCAACCTTACGTTAAAAAGTGAAATAGAGGCCTTGCTGAAGGGGGACGGATCGGGCAGGGTACAACGCTAGCGGGCAAGATATCCGAGTCGGGCTGAAATGGTGTCGGCGCACTTTTTTATTGCTGAAATATATTCTTGTCTAAGCTCGTGGTGAAAACGAAAAACCGGCCATGAGACCGAAAGCCCGGCTACCAGCGTTCCCTCGTAATCTCTCACCGGGACGGCGATACAGCAGATTCCCTCTTCATGTTCCTCTTTGTCTTCGGCAAACCCGAGATGTCTGATTTCGGATAATTGTGCCAGCAGCTCTTTCGGACCGGTAATCGTATTACGGGTGAACGGAACAAATTCCATCTGTTTCACGAGATCGTTCAAGTGATCTTCGGGTAGCTCTGATAACAGCACTTTCCCGATAGCCGTACAGTATAGCGGGATTCTCTTGCCAACGCGGGAATACATCCGAATCGTATAACGCGATTCGATCTTTAGAATGTACATCGCACTTCCGTCGTCGAGTACGCCCATGTGGACCGTTTCCCCCACATGGAGACCGAGTTCTTCAGCAGCTGGAGCCGCCACCTGCGAAATTTCCATATGGGAGAGGCCTTTCGAACCTACGCTGAACATTTTTAACGTAAGCGAATATTGATCGTTGGCATCGCGATACACATATCCAAGTTCCACGAGCGTAGAGAGGAAACGATACAACGTAGGTTTGGGTAAAGTCGTTTCCTCCGCAAGTCGTTCGAGATTGATCGACTTGTGATTTGATAAGTGTTCTAGGATCCCAAGCGTTCTGGTAACTGAACTTTGTGATTTTTGATCTACTTTCGGCATGAAAGATTCCTTGATTTAAACGAAGTAACGCAAAGCATTTCGAAATGATATATCGCGTACGGTATTGCCGAGCAGTTCCATGTCTGACGGTACTTCTCCGTTCTCAGCCCAGGAGCCCAGCAGATTGCACAAGATTCTCCTGAAATATTCGTGTCTTGGATACGAAAGGAAGCTACGCGAATCTGTGAGCATCCCTATGAAGGTGCCTAGCGCACCTTGGTTCGCAAGTATTTTTAATTGTTCCTCA
>JAAYDK010000291.1 GCA_012729295.1 Spirochaetales bacterium
ACATGACTGCAGATCACACGAATTGCACACACTGGTGTACTATGGATTTCCAGTATACCGCCAACAATCCGCAAATCGAGAATCTGTGGTCCGGTCGAAGCATAAAAATTCCCTTGCTTAATAGCTCGAACTATTCCTTTCTTTGAAAAATCGTTCGTAAACACAAAGGTGAAGCCTCCTCCGCATTCGACATTTCCTTCACCGTACAGATGAGCATCATCTGTCGCAACTGCTCGGATTCGTCTGCCTCTGGAAAGGCAATAATCCCAAAGTTCTTCGTCAGAACATACTCCTGTAGACTTCACGCTAGCATTATTCCAAACTTCGAAGGCGATATATCCGTTGGTTGCGAGCACCATTTCCGAATCTACACGAGACCAGCTGGGATGATTGAAAATCACCAATTGACCATGCATTTGATAAAATCGGATCTGATCGTTCCATGAATCCAATCCATAATCAACCGGTCTTTGCATGATATCACCATGTGTAAAGAATGAATCATTTTCGATGGTAATATCTTTAATCAAATTGAAATGCATCTGCCTCTTCGTTTTATAATCGAGTGAAAACACATGTTCGACGTTTGGAAGAAAAGCATTTTCGACACCGCTTAAAACAAGGAAATCGTCTCTATCGCATTCTTTTGAATCCCAATAGACTTCATGATCGGTCATCAGACAAAAATCATATCCTTTGCTTCTATATTCATCCAGGACCTGATGATAATCTTGTTTACAATCGGGAGATCGTGAAGTATGGAGATGCAACTGCCCTTTAAGCTGCCTAACAGCTTTATCAATAATAATTATATCTTTCATGGTTTATTAAAAAACCGGGGAGAACGCATCGCCTCCCCGGATAATCCAAGGGTATCAAGCACTTTTCATCAGGTATTGGACATGTGCCATAACTCAAGCGCTTCGTTGATTTGTTCAGTCATTTCTTTGATTGCCTTGTCGATACTGTAAGAAGGATCGGCAGCTACCTTCTCAAGAGCTTCCAGTCCGGCAGCTTTGAATTCAGTATCAATCATATTTACCGGATAGAAAGATTTCGTATCGCTCTTATGCTGGGCATCAAGAACATAGGATGCATAAGGGAATCTGTTGGTTACATAATCCTGATATGCTGTGGTATTTCTGCAGGCTTCGTTGAGCGGAAGATAACCGGTTTGGAGACACCATCTCGCTTGATTCTCAGGCGAAAGGAAGAACTCCAAGAATTCCCATGCACCCTGTTCTCCAATCGGATCGTTTTTTTCAATCAAATAAAACCCATTCCCCGACGCCGGAAGCCCGGTAGCCCGACCCTTTGAAGTAACGGGGAGCCATGGAATGAATGCAACGTCAATCGGCATGCCGTCTGCTTCATGGGCAGTAGCCCAAGCTCTTTCAACTCTGCCATATCCACCAATGGTTCCCGTTAAAAATGCAATTTGCCCACTGGCGAAAGCCGGCAGACATTCGTTGCCCCAAGAAGATCCGAGGGGATAGCAAATTTTATTTTTAGAAAGATCTTGCCATATTTCAAGGTACTTATGTGTTGCTTCATACGTCGGAGATTCGGTGTAGAGAGCTTTGGTAGGAAGGGCTTCACCGCCGTTGCCATTGTCGACCGCCGGTACTCCTTCAATCGAAAGAGCATAATTCATATATATCGAACTATGGTCTGTACCGATTGCAAATTCAGCATGTCCACCATTTACAATCTTATAAGAGTCACGCCATACATCTTCCAGACTCTTCCACGAGAACGGGTCGACTCCTGCAGCTTTGGCAATATACATGTTCACCATGATTCCCGATTGGCTGTTTCCCAGAGGAACTCCGATCCATTTCCCAGACACACTGTCGCCCCATGTTGCCTTTAGATTCCCGTAGAACGATGTAAGTAACTCATTATCGTTTCCGGCTACATCGCTTGCCCATTTGACAAAATCGGAATATGCATATGTTCCAACTTGTTCTGTAGAGCCGTTGATGAGGTGAGGAAGGCTCTCTTCATCGCTAACCTGCAGCTTTGCAAGCTGATCCATATAGTTGCCGTTATACTGCATAGTTACTTCAAACTTATCCTGCGATGCATTGAATTCGTCAATGATCGTTTGGATAAAAGCACCATTGGCCCCCGTGTAGGTTGTCCAATACACTACTGGATAATCATGCAAATCTTCAGGTATCTGGGTTGCTTGAGGCTGTTTAACTTCCTGTGCACCTGTTGCATAGAGTCCTTGCGCAATGACAAAAAGAACTGCGCAAACAACGAAAATCTTTAGGATTTTTTTCATATCTCTCTCCTTTTATTCTGCCCAAGGCAGATTGATAAACTAACTGGTATCAGCCTTTTATTGCACCTGCCGTCATGCCCTGCACTAGATATTTTTGGCCGATTACAAAAATTGTGGTCGAAGGGATGATACAGATAATCGCTCCGGCAAGTACTCTCCCTACTTCGTCCGACTCATGTCCGACAAGCATCGACATGCCTATTTGTATTGTGTACATGCTGTCTTTCGTATTCACCAGAAGCGGCCAGAAATATTGGTTGTAAATCATGATGAATTCATATATCGCCAAAGAGATGATTGAAGGAACGGATAACGGTACGGCAATTCGTGCAAAGAATCCGATATCACCACATCCGTCTATAGTCGCCGCTTCTTTGAATTCACTCGGAATCGATAAATAAAACTGCCTCATCAATAAAACCGACATGCATGAAATGAGAAATGGCAAAGTCATGCCGGCATAGGTATTCCTCAATCCGAGAGCCTGAATGTTCAAAAAGTTCGAGATGATGGTTACATCACCCGGAATCATCATCGTGGTTATGATTACGGCGAAGAAAAAGGCTTTCAGGGGGAAATTAAAGAATGCCAATGCGTAGGCACATAGACTCCCAAACAGGACTTGTGAACAAATTACTATGGCGCAACAGATGAAACTATTTTTAATGTATTGAAACACCGGAACGTATTTAAAGACCCACTGAAAATGCTGTAGCGTCCAAGTCTCCGGTAGAATCGATTTGCTTCTATTCATCAATTCCGTATCGGGTCTCAGGCTATAAGACAGACAGATGAATAACGGAAAAAGTAGAGCCAACCCGATAAGGATTTTCAAAATCAAATCTAAATTATCTATCGTTCTTCGCGTAAGATATGTAGCTTTCATTTGTAGAATACCACCTTTTTTTTCAACGGCAAATTGGATTCTGATGAATATGAAGATGATGAGAAAAAGAATAATCGCGTTTGCACATGCAGTTTCAAAACGCCCGTTTTGAAGCGCTTCATTATAGATTGAGTATACAAGCGTTTCACTGGCTTTTGCCGGGCCGCCTCCCGTAAGCAATTTAATCTGGCCAAAAGCCTTAAATGAATGTCCAATATTCAAAAATACAACAAAGAATATTTGCGGTGATGCGATAGGAATCATAATGCTGAATGCCCTCTTAATAGGGCCAGCTCCATCTATAGTCGCGCTCTCCAGCAATTCTTGAGGTACATTTCTGAATCCGACAAGAAGAAAAATAAAACTTGCTCCGATGCTCAGCCAGACTGTCGCGACTGCTACTGACGGTAAGGCGGTTGAAGCATTTTGAAGCCACGCAGTAGTCGTGCCAAAAATTCTGTTGACAAATCCATCTTTCTTTAGCATGAAGAGAAATATTGCTGAAGCGGGAACAGAAGCAATAGACATCGGAATCGAGAACATGGTTTGGTAAATCCTGCACCCTCTTCTGGTTTTATACGAGATGAGCGCAAGAATCATAGCCATAAGTAGTGTAAGAGTTGCTACAATGAAGGCAAATACAAAGGTATTTTTTACCACCAGCCAAAATGCAGACTTATTAAATAATCTTTGGAAATTTGCAAACCCAACCCATTTTACAAAATTCCCTCTCTTGTCTGTCAAAGAAAAAGCCAACAGTGCATTTTTCAAAAACGGATAATATGAAAATGCAACGAAAAGTAAAATCGTAGGAGCAAGGAAAAAATAAGGTAATGCTTTGACCTTCTGTTTTTTCTGCGATAGGTATTTCTTTCTCATGAACAACCATCCATTATTTCTTGATGACATTATTGAACGTGGTTGTGTGTTTGTCAACTTTTTTTACTGTTTATTTTGTTTTTTCTGTATATTAAGGCAACATTTAATGTACTAATTAACATTTAATATTAAATAAATTTATATATTTTTTACAATTATAATTACTTCTTTAAAATATATCAAAATCCACATTATACCAACTAATTCCACAATTAGGATTCTCTGAGCAATTTTTGTTGTTTTTACTTGTGTTTTTCGTTCGCTAGTTGCTACACTGATGGAAAGGAGTCAACTATAAACAATGAAAAACTACGTTTATGTTTTTCACAGATCAGAGAGAGTATGTTTCATCCTTGGTCAACAGGGCATGAAGCGTCCTGACGAGCTTGTTCATAGTTGCCACCATGGCTTTCCTATGAGGGAATCCTTCCTCCCGTTTCTTGTGGTAGTAGGCATTGAAGACGACATTGTGCCGCATGCAGCTGTCAGCTATCAAGTACAGGTACTTACGCAGAATGGGGTTCCCGTGCTTGGATATTCTCAACTGCTTGGAGGTATTTCCCGATTCGTAGATGCCCGGATCGGTGCCGGCAAAGGCGATGAGCTTCTGATAGGTGGCGAACCGGGAGATGTCGGGAATCTCGGAGAGGAAATGAGACGCAGTCACTTCGCCGATACCGGGGATAGAGGTCAGGATCTCCATCTGGCGGTGGTGAAGGGCTTTCTCGAGCTCCACCAGGGCCTTGGTGAGCTCCTCGTCCCGCTGCTGGCATGCGAGCACGGTCTTGGCGCTGTCACGGACCATGGCGGCGCGATAACTGACACCTATGGAGGTCTGGGCGAGATCCTTGATGCTCTGTACGGTTATCTCCTCGCTCTTGCGTCCCTTTTGTACGTCCAGAGCCTGCTGCAACTGTTCTTCGGTGGCGGCGAGCACGTCCTTGG
>JAAYDK010000292.1 GCA_012729295.1 Spirochaetales bacterium
GTACGACTAAGGAAACAAACGGAACCCTCATCGAATTCGTGCCCGACCACGACGAACAGTTGTTCGGAGATTATCATTTTAACGAAGAATACATTCAGGAACGGCTATGGAATTATGCATACCTCAATACCGGGTTGACACTTGAGTATAATAAGAAATTATTTACATCAAAACACGGCTTGCTCGACCTGCTCGATAAACAAGTCGGTTCTGAAGGATTGTATACTACCATCTATTATCGAAACTCACGTATAGAATTTGCCTTCACCCATACCATGAATTATGGCGAGAATTACTTCTCGTATGTAAACGGGCAGCATACCAGCGACGGAGGGACCCATCTCTGGGCTTTTAAAGAGGGGATTCTGAAAGGTATCAACGAGTTTTATAAAAAAGCATACTCTGCCCCCGATGTGCGTGAAGGATTAACCGGTGCAATAGCAATCAAGTTACAGGAGCCCTTATTCGAGAGTCAGACGAAGAATAAACTGGGTAATACTGAGGTTCGTCCTTGGATTATTCAGGAAGTAAAAGAAGCGATTATCGATTTTCTTCTTAAAAATCCTGAAGAATCGGCGAAGCTGTCTCAAAAAATCGCCAATAACGAAAAGCTGCGAAAAGAACTGGCAGCCGTGAAAGGAGCTGCACGCGAAGCAGCAAAGAAAGTCTCGATCAATATCCCGAAACTACGCGACTGCAAGTTCCATCTCGGTACTCATGGTGAGAAAGGCGAAAAATCGATGATTTTCATCACCGAAGGTTTGTCTGCTTCCGGTTCGATGGTCAGTGTCCGCGATGTATATACTCAGGCAATCTATAGCCTTCGTGGAAAAGTACTGAATGTCTTCGATAAGAAGCTCACCGAGATATATAAAAATGAAGAACTCTATAATCTGATGATAGCTTTGGGAATAGAGAACGGTATCGAAGGCCTAAGGTATGGGAAAGTCATCATTGCCACCGATGCCGATACCGACGGCTTCCATATCCGCAACTTGCTTATGACCTATTTTCTAACCTATTTTGAAGATCTTGTTCTGGCTGGACGACTCTATATTCTCGAAACCCCATTATTCAGAGTCCGCAACAAACAGGAAACATTCTATTGCTATAACGAAATGCAGCGGGACGAAGCGGTGCGTCGATTGCGTGGATCCGAAGTTACCCGTTTCAAGGGGCTCGGAGAAATCAATCCGTCAGAGTTCAGACAATTTATCGGGGAAAACATCAAGCTTATCCCCGTCTCCATTTCCTCTTCAAGAGAAATGCACAGGACTCTCGAGTTTTATATGGGAGACAATACCCCCAATCGTAGAGAATTTATCATGGAGAATCTTCGGTAATGGCACACGCAGAAGCAGTCTTTAAGGAAAACTTCCTCGATTACGCATCATACGTCATCAAAGACCGTGCTATTCCCGATATCATAGACGGACTCAAGCCGGTTCAGCGACGAATTCTCCACACGCTATTCGAGATGGATGACGGAAAATTCCACAAAGTTGCCAACGTGGTCGGTCATGCGATGCGCTATCACCCTCACGGGGACGCCTCCATCGGCGATGCGTTGGTCAATCTGGCCAATATGAATTTATTCATCGACAAACAGGGGAATTTCGGCAATATCATGACTGGAGATGAGGCCGCAGCTCCCCGTTATATCGAATGCCGGGTTCTCCCGTTTGCAAAAAAGGTATTGTACAATCCCGAACTTACTGAAATGGTCGATTCGTACGACGGTCGTAATAAAGAACCGGTTACGTTTCCTGCAAAGATTCCGGTCGTTTTAGTACAGGGGACCGAAGGGATTGCAGTAGGTATGTCGACGAAGATTTTACCACACAATCTCATCGAAATTATTTCAGCAATGGAAGCGGTACTAAAAGGCGAAACGTTCGAACTCTACCCCGATTTTCCTACCGGTGGGCTGATGGATGTTTCTTCCTATGCAAATGGTACGGGAAAAGTATTGGTAAGGGCAAAACTCGAGACACGAGATCCTAAAAGGATTGTTATTGAAGAACTCCCCTTCGGCGTCACTACCGACAAAATGATCAAATCGATCGAGGATGCTGCGAAGAAAGGAAAAATCAAGATAGCGTCGATTAGCGATTATACTGCGGATAAGGTTTCAATCGAGATTACCTTAGCCCGCAACACCTACTCGAACGACGTGGTGGATGCGCTGTTTGCCTATACCGCATGCGAACAATCGATTTCCGTGAATCCGCTGGTTATCAAAGATAATGTTCCTACAGTGATGACGGTTGACGAGATGGTTCACTTTCATGCGAAGCATCTTGTCGAGGTTCTGACTCTCGAACTTGAGTTTGAAAAAGGTCACTTGCTCGACCGGCTTCACAGTCGTACGTTGGAAAGAATTTTCGTTGAAGAGCGCATCTATAAACGCATTGAACAGAAAAAAACACAGGAAGAAGTAGAAAAAGCGGTAATTACAGGATTCAAGCCTTTTGAAGACCAGCTTATCAGAGAAGTAACCCAAGAGGATGTCGAGCGTCTTTTGAAAATCCCCATCAGAAGAATCAGCTTGTTTGATATTGAAAAGAATAGAGCGGATATTGAAGAAATTAACGCTGCAATCGAAAAAGTCGAGTGGAATCTCGGCCATCTCATAGAATATGCCCTTGGATATCTTGGCGAGCTTAAAACAATGGCGGGAATCGAAAATTGGAAACGGAGCACCGAAATCGGAGCGTTCAAGAAAGTCGATGCCCGTGAAGTTGCCCTTCGTGACCTAAATCTACGCTATGACTCGGAAGCGGGGTATCTGGGATATGGTCTGAAGACCGGCAATGTCATTCTTTCGGTCTCTACATTTGATCGAATCCTTCTCATCCAAAAAGAGGGTACGTATTTTGTAACTGATGTTCCGGAGAAACTCTTTGTCGGAAAAGGTCTTCGCCATTGCGGATTCGCCGATAAGGATACGTTGGAGAATATCGTGTTTACGATCATCTATCAGGAAAAGAATCTAAAATATCTTTTTATCAAACGATGTAAAATTACCCAATATATTCTCAACAGGACCTACGAATTGTTGCCTGGCGACGGGTACAAGCTCTATACGCTTTCAACGCTCGACGACGCGCGCATCACCATTGTTTATAAAAAAGGCAAGGGTTATAAAAATCTGGAAGACCGAACCTATTTCTCGCGCTTTTTGATTAAAGGTGTTAAGGCAAGCGGCGTACGTCTTACCACCAAAGAGGCCCAGACATTGCGTTTGAAACATGAATCCGATCCACAAAAGAACCAGCAGGAACCGTCCCTGTTTGCCGAAACAGATCCGTTTGACGATGAACCGGAGGAGCCGGTAGATGACTGATATCGCATCAAGAATTATTTACGAAGACAATCATCTTCTGATTGTGAACAAGCTGCCAGGAGAATTGTCCCAAGGTGACAAGACAAACGACCGTACGATTGCGGACGATGTTCGCGGGTATCTGAGAAATGTGTACGAGAAGCCTGGAAACATCTATTTGGGAATCCCTCATCGATTGGATAGGCCGTCGAGCGGAGTCTTGGTTTTGGCTAAAACCGAGAAAGCTTTAGTACGGATGAATGAACTATTCAGGAGCGAAGATGCAGTTGCCAAAACATATTGGGCAGTAGTCGACAGACTCCCCGATAGGCCGGAAGGACTCGTCGTCCATTATCTGACTCGAGATGCAAAGAAGAATAAATCAACTGCATCGCTCAACGAACGCATCGGAAGTCGTGAAGCTAAAATGCGTTATGTGATTACCGGAGCGTCAAAAAACTATTTTTTACTTGAAATCGAATTATTGACAGGGCGTCAACACCAGATACGTGCGCAATTGGCGGCTATGGGATCGCATATCAAGGGTGATTTGAAATACGGGGCACCCCGGAGCAACGAAAACGGGGGTATTCATCTCCATGCGAGAAGCATGTCGTTCATCCATCCGGTAAAAAAACAGCGTCTGACCGTATATGCTGCTCCGCCGGACGATCCTATCTGGAATTATTTTGCCTCTCTTGCTGCGAACGGCTCGATTTCAACCTATCAGTTGGAATCCTAGGTTTCGTCACTACCTGTCGGTAAGCTTACGATACCCATCCTGTTTCGTGCATCGGCTTTAATAGTGAAAGGCTTTTCACTTCTCGCATGTCTGAAATAATGAGTTTCTCGAATTACTGGTAACGATTCGAACTTAGAGAAATCGCACATTCCATCGTGATATACAGGATTGACGGTTAGATAAATCGTTCCCAAGGATGTAATGTTTTGGAAAAAATGCGTCCCCTGGCTAGGTTCGACTTGGAAACCGGGCAATCCGGTTTCGATGATGACCGCCGCTTGCGAAATCTGAGCCCAGATCACAGGAATTCCAAGCCAATGGTCGCTTGAGCCCAGCCTGCCTGCCACGATGAGGACATACTGCCGTTCCTGTTTGGCAAAATCAGCATTGATTGTTTCGAGTTCGAATGCCATGTCTGCTGTTTGAGCAGGCTGGAATGCATCTTTCTTGATATATACGATATCGGTAATCGTATCGATCTGACCGTTACCCATGACATGGTTTGACAGAATCCACGCCTCATCTCGCTCTTTTTGGCTGATATGCAGGTCGGCAAGTTCACCACCTGCACTGATCGGTCGTATCTGCAGCAGGCTGAACTCGGGTTTTTTCCAAACCGGACGGTTTAGATTCACCGCAAACTCGATTTCGATCGGCAGGTTCATGACTTTCTCGCCGTATTTCAGAATGTCGTTGATGATTCCCGCAATAGGGTAGCTGTTGTATTTAAGTATACTGTTGAACGTGATGACCTTGTTGCCGTCGGCACTCAATTGGTCGACCAGTCGGCCGGTAGCTCGATCGAATGTCGAAGCGATATGTCGAAGCACTTCAGGATGCTGTTCTGCTTCTGATAACGGTAAAAGAAGGAGATTTTCAGGATTTCCTTCGGGAGAATAAGGTTTTTTAAGGTCAAGACCGTAGAATTCTACCTGCGAGCTGGATTCCATACCGCCAAGGAATTGGAGGTTGCGACGCGGGTACTTTGGAGAAAACCGAAAGGCCATTCCGTTATCCACCACCGCTTTCCCAAAACCAAAGCATAGCATACCTACACCATCTTCTGACTTTTCATTATTAATCGGGTAATAATTCAGCGAACGTGCAACGCCGGAACAGTTGGGATACCAATAGTCTCCGTGAGCACTTCCGATGACTTGCTGAATCACGACGGCCATTTTTTCTTCTTCGACCATATGGTTCGTCGCTTTCAGATAATCTTTGCTTTTATTATAAAAGGTCGATGCATATACGCATCTGATTGCTTGCGAAAGGGCGTTTAACCGTGCTTCGTCCGATCCGGTATTCGGAAGCATGCATGTCTCATAGACTCCTGCAAACGGCTGATAGTGCGAATCTTCCAGCAGAGACGAGGATCTGACGGCTATCGGAACCTTGATAATACGAATAATCGCCTCTAAATCCAACATAAGCTCGTCGGGAAGCGGTTTTGAGAGAAATAACTTTCTCATCGTCTCATCTGGAAGCGATGAGCCGGCAATTTCCATTAGATTATGTTCTTCCATGTATTGGGTGAATATATCGGTACTGATGACCACCGTTCTTGGAATGGAGATATACATCATCGAGTATTTGTCGATGATATCGCTTTTCCTGAGCTGATAATCGATAAATGCTAGTCCGCGCCCTTTTCCACCTAGGGATCCCGAGCCGATTCTGGTAAAGAATGAAAATTCGTCATAACTGTAGCGATTGAACTGGGCGATAACTCCCTTGCCACGGTTCAGGCGGTACTCTTTTATCATTTCTACCAAATGCGACCGCAGGGCTTCCGGTTCTTTATAATCGCTTACCGATAATGGCTTGAATAGATTGGCAAGTACATAATGGCTTCTGGCTTTCAACCACCGTGAAAAATCATTTCTATTTGAATGGTCGATGAAACAGTTAAGCGGGACTGTCGGTAAAACATGCTGCAGTTCGCGTAAATCATCAGCTTTGGCTATTTCTTCATTAGTCTGAGGATTCCTGAATACGAAAGGCCCGAATCCATAGTTTTCAAATACATATTGGCGTAAATCAGATAATAGAGACGGACTAAGCTTCCAAATGAAAAAGGCTTTTCTTCTTTCTGCTATCTCGGCGAACTCATATTTTGCCGATTGAAGAAGCACTGGCAGGTCGACATCCTGGTCGCGGATGTAGTCGAGGAACCTCAGTCCAGCTTCGTTATCCACGACTCCGTCACGGTCAAATGAAATATCTGAAATAATTCCCAATACATGACCCTTAAACTGCTGGTACGATTCGACTGCTTCTTCGTACGTTTTTGCCAGTAAAATCTTAGGTCTTCCCCTCATTCTGAGTGCAGTCGCCCAGGTATTAAGTCCTTCGCTCATACTCAATCGTGTTTGCTGGATGATGCAGGTATAGAGCAACGGGAGGTAGGAAGAATAGAATCTGACAGAGTTTTCGATTAAAATAATCACCGGGACTTCTGCGGTCGCCTTAGCGTCGTGTTCTGCATTCATGCGGTCTTCCAGCAATTTGACCATTGCCAGAAATATGTTTGGATTGCCCTGCCAGTAGAAAAGATTATCGACCGACGCGTTGATGCGTTGTCTGATATTAAGGCTCATACGGTGTGTCGGAGAAGGAGACAATGCAATAACGGGAATATGAGGATATTGCCGCTTGATCGTGTCTGCCAGTTCGAACACGCTCGTTTTGCCTAATTCGAGCATGGTGACTACTAAATCGAATTTTCCGGTCTGTAGTAGACGAAGCACATCCTCGACCGTTCTTGCATGCGTGATTTTCGGTGGAGTGCTTAATCCTAACTGAGTATATTCGTGGAATAATTCTTCCTCGACCCTTCCGTCCTCTTCGATGAGGAATTGCTCGTATTCGCTACAGATGAGGATGACATTGTAGATATGTCGTAGCATGAGATCTTCAAATGGATCGTGAATTGGAAACATTCTAATCATGACGTGAAATAGTATCATGAATCGTATACTCGAGAAAGTCGTTGACTCCTTGTGAATAATGAAGTTTTTTGATAAATATCCAGATGAAGAGGTTCTGAAAGCCATCGCATACAAACAATGGGGTACCAGTGTAAAGCCAGACGAGAAAGCGGTACCCCAACAGAAGCTTTCGGACAAGTGTTGTCTGATGAAAATGTAGGATAAACGGTGAATTGAAGTTAAATTAGTATGAAAATCACTACTTTTTGACTGCATTATAAATTTTTTAGATGAAATTTTGTGAAATCATCAACTAATTAATTCTTAATTCATGATATTAACAACTTTATTGACAAGAGTGAGATTGAGTTTTACACTAGTACGTAAGCGTTAGGCCGGTATCCGTTGAAGGAACGTTAGCCCAACAAAAGAAAGATTAATAACGGAGGAGTCCCCATGTACAATTTAGAAGAGTTCATGGCTGGTCTTGAGCGCCGCAATCCTGCGGAACCCGAATTCATCCAGGCTTCAAGAGAAGTGATTGAGTCGATTATCGATGTCGTAAACGATAATCCAGCCTATGTTAATGCGAAGATTTTGGAACGGATTACCGAACCGGATCGCGTGTTCAGCTTTAAGGTCGAGTGGGAAGACGATAACGGGTGCGTTCAGGTCAACCGTGGCTATCGCGTCCAATTCAACAACGCAATCGGCCCTTATAAGGGTGGTTTGCGGTTCCATCCGAGCGTTACCCTTGGAAGCCTGAAATTCCTCGGATTCGAACAGACATTCAAGAATAGCCTGACATCGTTGCCGATGGGAGGTGGTAAAGGCGGGTCCGACTTTAACCCCAAAGGAAAGTCAAATAATGAAATTTTACGCTTCTGCCGTTCATTTATGACTGAATTACAGAAATATATCGGGCCTGAAACAGACGTACCGGCCGGAGATATCGGTGTTGGTGCACGAGAAATCGGTTTTATGTACGGGCAATATAAACGCATGCGTGTCGAGAATACTGGCGTACTTACCGGAAAAGGACGCAACTGGGGAGGCTCTCTCGTACGTCCTGAGGCAACCGGTTACGGCACGATGTATTTCGCCAACGAAATGCTGAAGGCTCATGGAGACACGATGGAAGGCAAGCGGGTTGCGGTCTCCGGATTCGGAAACGTAGCATGGGGTGCCGTGATGAAGGCCTCTGCACTCGGAGCAAAAGTCGTGACCATAAGCGGTCCCGATGGATATATCCTTGACGAAGAGGGTATCAGCACTCCTGAAAAATGGGATTACATGGTTCAGCTCAGAGCATCTAATAATGATGTAGTCCAGCCGTATGCCGAAAAATTTAAGGCAAAATTCTTTGCGGGTAAAAAGCCTTGGGAAGTTCCTGTCGATATGGCGTTCCCCTGTGCGATTCAGAACGAATTATCGCTGGAAGATGCAAAAACCTTGGTAAAAAACGGTGTAAAGTATGTGGTAGAGACATCCAACATGGGTTGTAAGGCCGATGCGGTAACATATCTGTTGGAAAGCAAGATTCCGTTTGCTCCGGGCAAGGCTGCGAATGCCGGCGGAGTGGCCGTATCTGGTCTCGAGATGTCCCAAAACTCGATGAAGTTAAGCTGGACAGCAGAAGAAG
Source organism: Spirochaetales bacterium (assembly GCA_012729295.1). Classification (GTDB taxonomy): domain Bacteria; phylum Spirochaetota; class Spirochaetia; order Sphaerochaetales; family Sphaerochaetaceae; genus JAAYDK01. The sequence continues at coordinate 8,640 of JAAYDK010000292.1, forward strand.
TCGATGAAAAACTACACGCGATTATGATAAATATCCATGCCGCCTGTATAGCCGAAGGTGCTCAAGGTGACGGTTATGTCAATTACGTCAAAGGCGCTAATATCGCAGGATTCAAGAAAGTAGCCGACGCAATGCTGGATCTAGGATATTAATAAACGATTCGTCTATTGAAAGAGGCTGCTTCGGCAGCCTTTTTCAATATCATTGCTCTTTCGTCTGCCTTTGCCTATAATCCATGCCATGAATACAACGTCTATTAACCTTATCGAAAAATTGACACAGGCGGCAGGACTCTCGGGATACGAGAGAAATATTACTGCAATCGTTCAGAAGGAACTGCAGTCTTGCGGTACTGTTGAAACCGACGCCATCGGGAATGTCCTCTGTACGCTGCCCGGAAAACGGTCAGATGCTCCGGTAATTTTGTTTGCCGCCCATCAGGATGAAATCGGATTTATTGTCTCCGATATCCTCGAATCGGGATTTTTACGAATTTTTAACATCGGTGGATGGAATACTATTACGTTGCCTTCTTCTCCTGTCGAGGTGATTAATTCTCACAACGAACCCATCAGAGGTGTTATTGGTCAAATATCTCCCCATTTCCTTAAAAAGGGGAGTCCTCAACAAATTCCGGACTTGGATGAGCTTTTTGTTGACATCGGAGCATCGAGCGCTCGGGAAGTTCGCGATACGTTCAATATCGATATCGGCTCCCTAGTGATTCCCGTTTCGCAATTTACCCACATTACCCAGACAAACCGGCTCATATCGAAGGCTTTTGACGACAGAATTGGAATTGCAGCTCTCATCGAACTTGGTAAACGGCTTTCAATAACGGACCATGATGCTACGGTAGTGTTGGCAGCTACAGTCCAAGAGGAAGTGGGGGAACGGGGAGCTTATGTCCTAGCCAATCGCGTAGAGGCAGACATGGCTATTGTTATCGAAGGAGCTCCTGCAGATGACGTTCCCGGAGGACCGAACCACCCGCAGACATGCGTTGGTAATGGAGCGCATGTCAGAATCTTCGACCCGACGCATATCGGCCATCCA
>JAAYDK010000293.1 GCA_012729295.1 Spirochaetales bacterium
ACGGAGCCGACTGCCAATATGCCAAACAGAGTCCAATTATATCCGGTTAGTTTTCTATATTTCATACCGCATGCTCCTATCAGGCCAAATCAATGGTCTTTTTCGTTCCCAACCGCCGTTGGATGACCGTGATGATCATGATGATGATAAACAACAGCAGCGATGCGGCACACGCGCGCCCCATCTTAGCGTTCTGGAAGGCTTGTTCATAGATGTAGACGACCATGAGAGCAGTCGAATACAGCGGACCTCCTTTCGGTGTCATCACGTTGATTTCAGCGAATACCTTGAACGCATTGATAATTCCGATCATCACTACGAAAGCAATAATCGGGCGTAACAGCGGCAGTTTGATATGTGTCAGCGTCTGCCAGTTATTCGCACCGTCCACTTTAGCGGCATCTAGGTAGGAATCGGGAATATTCTGCAAACCGGCTAAAAAGAGAATCATGTTATAACCGACGCCTTTCCATACAGAGAAAATGATAATCGAATTCATCGCAGAATTTTCATGATACAGCCATTGCGACGTCGGCAGCTTCAATGCCGAAAGCACTTGGTTGAAGGGTCCGATACCCGGATCGAAAAACCAAATCCAAATCAAACTGGAAGCCACAACCGGAACGATGACCGGGGCAAAGTAGACTGATCGTAAAAACCGTTTGACCGGGATATGTGCATCGAGCATAAGCGCCAGAGCCAGTGCGAGTGTCGTATCGATGGCCAATTTTACGAATGCAAAGTAAAACGTATTTCCCAAAGCCTTGCCAAATTTATCATCAGTAAAGATATAGCGGAAATTTGCCAATCCGTTAAACGCGGCTTCTCCACTGGTGAGATTAAAATTGGTAAAGCTGTACCAAACGACCTGGATCGCGGGAATGATGAACAAAAAGGCAAGTACGACCATTGTTGGCACCAGCAATACTATTGCCGCACGCACTTGGTCTTTTTCGTATATATGCCCCCGTAGCGTAAACCTATTACTTTGCGTTTGCATACGTAATCCTCCTACCGTGATTCATGATCTAATCCTACACCATTAGCTCTCCATACTGGTATAACTTTCGGCAGGTAGGAAAAAGCGACTTGATCGGTCTGCCTGACATATGGATTTCCATCGATAATAATGTGCGCGTGAGGACCGAGACCGTGCAACTCTATGCGCTCGTATGCATCGAATACTAATTGCCGGACAGTCGAGCATCTACTCTGATTCGCATCATCACCGAATGCTACTAAGATTCGATCGCTTATCACCAAGGCGGCCACGTCGGGACGGTAAGCCCCTTTGATGAGCTGCCCCATAATGGCCCGACCGTAGAGCCGGTCGAACTGCAGCGGAGATACGATAATCTGTTTGATCGTATCGACAGGAAACTCTTCCACACGGCAAAGAACAGAACCATCCGAGGTAATGGAAAATGCTTCGGTTGCAATGATTTCTCCGGGCCTCATCGCTTCCTGGCGTCCGTATACGGCCATTGCCTCGACCGAGAGATTGACTACATCTTTACCAAGCGTTCCAAGAAAGGTGTTGCCGATAACCGCATCGTTAAATGCGAATCCGAGACGTTTGTCTCCGTCGTACACGGCAACGCCTCCGGTTGGCACAATGTAACTGTTTTCAATATCGAGAGATGAAATTTTGTCAGCGGGAATTGAAACGATCGGTCCGACATTGGCCGTACCGGCGGCAACACCGGCCAGCGGAGGTACCGGTTTGCCAGACTGTTCGCAATGGGTGATCAGTGCGTCTGCTACATAGGCTGCCAATCCGTCTCCGCCAACAGTAATAAAGCGGTCGGCACCCGCATGATAGAGAGATATGACGGCATCCTTGACCTTTCGCTTATAATCATCACCATAGTATGAACTGTCTGCATCAACAACGAGCGTTTGATTTTTAAAGAAGCCCGCTCCGAACAAACTATGTGAGATAATTTCGTGGCGGCGGAATGCCAGAGAGAGATTCTCGGCCACAGCGTGTAGAATTCGATCGGGACCATCGTTGTTTTTGTTAAACAGTACCGCAAGGCGCATCAAGGTTTCTCCTATGGCACAATGACGACTTTAAAAGCTTTACCGGCACGCAAGAGCTCGAAGGCGTCCCTACCCTGTTCGATTGGGAAGCTATGGGTAATAAGACGGCGGTAGTGGCTTACATTCTGAGAAATCATATCAAACGCGGTATGAAAATCATCCATCGCAAATCCCGAACATCCGGTAAGGCGAACCTGGCGATAATGAATCGCATAGGAATCTACGGACAGAATTTCTTCCTTTTTTAATCCGCTGAAGAGCAATACGGTGCCGCCGTCGGCAATCGTTTTCACATACTGGTCGACCAACTCGGCCTTATTTACCGCAATGACGATGTTATCGTATTGTGAAGCGTCGACTTCACCGGGGGCGTGGCAGTCGATGTCCCAGGATGCTACGATCGCCCTGCGGCTTTCATTTGGTTCTACCACTGAAACCGGAATACCTTTTTGTTGGAAATAAAGTGCAAATAACGCACCCATCGGGCCACTACCGACGATGAGGATTCGGCTGTGTTTCCCGACAGCAAGCTGTTTGACTCCGTTCAGTACGCAGGCAAACGGTTCTACAAGCGTATACGTCTGCATATCGGGTTGTTCGTGTTCGCTTTTCGGCAGTTTGAACACTGCTCGGTAATCGTCGGGTAACGCCACGTATTCACAAAATGCACCACCGGAGACAAAGCTCTTGTTTCTGCACAATGCACGCAAATCTCTCTGGCACATAGTACATTCTCCACACTCTGCATAAGGAGCTACGACGACCGCGTCGCCTATCCGAAATCCACTTGACTCTGGTGCACGCGTCACGTATCCGGTAAACTCATGGCCTAAAATCGTCGGCGGTTTGAAAAAATGATGGCCTTTCATATAGGTCTTCAAATCAGTTCCACAGATTCCGCATCCTGAGACTTTTATGACAAAGTTGCCCTTGGGTTCAGGAATCTGCTGTAATTCAAGCTGCTCGATTCCGGTATACATCAATGCTTTCATACGGTACCCTCCAATATGTGGGTCAGTTCGACAGCGGTTCGTTCGTCGGTAATCAGATGATTAAAATATTTCTTCTGCGCAGCGGCAATGATTCCCGGAACTTTTGCAGTTCCCCCACACAGACAGATTACCTGGCTGACCGAAGACAGATCTTCGATTTTCACGCCTTGGTATTCTTTTTCTGCTCCCGATTCACATCGGTTTCCAAATCTGTCGAAAAACTGACCAAGAATATCGCCGATTGCTTTCGATACTTTCAGCTTCTCAACATGCTCCGGTTTGAATTCGTTTACCGGAAATCCGGGGACATCGGCTGTGACCCCCAATCCGATTACCGCGACATCTAGGTTCTGCCAAGCTTCGACCAATGATGAGAATGGTTCCTGATTAACGGTTTTCTCACGTATCTGAGCATCGATCGCGAAGGCGGGTCCGTTGAAGTACATTACTTGACCTTTCATCTTTTCAGCGAATCGATCGACAATTGAATTCACCTGATAACGACGCTCGCGCATCCCGAGACTACCGATTAATGGAACATAACAGGTTTCGGAGGCTGTTTCTGAATAGTCGATTTCCAAAGCTGTTCGATATATCGTATCCCCCCAAC
>JAAYDK010000294.1 GCA_012729295.1 Spirochaetales bacterium
ACTTCGGCTGCATTCAAAACTCCTCCGGCACGTCCGATTTTAAATCCGTTGTGACCAATCGGATTATGGCTTGCGGAGATGTAGAAAAATGCATCGCTATCGTGCAATGCGCTGTCGGCCATAATCTCGGGTGCTGATGCAATAAATACATAGCGGACCGCTAGATTGCATGCGAGAAACATCCTGAGGGCAACATAGGCAAGCGCCGCCCCAGTCGGTCGTGCATCGATACCGAGGACGATTTGCTTGCCGAAACCGATATGGCGAGCAATCGAGACGGCAGCCATCGCAGTGAGGTACACATCTGCTTTTGAAACACTCTCCGAGTCATCTTCTTGATTCCCTGAGGCTACGAATATCTTGCGCCAACCCGATGCACTGACAATTAAAGGCCGATAAGCTTCCTGTATGTCCTGAAATGACGGAGGCAAGCCAGAACATGGGTCTTCTTGTGCATCTGCGATAACAAATCCGGTAACGGCATCGAATCTCTTCATATATACCTCCAGCTACGGCGAGTATAATCCTCTTGTATCGCCGGGACAAGACTGGTACTGTAGAACCATCATGAAACGAGTTGTTGCCATTCACGATTTATCCTGCTATGCAAAAGCTTCGCTGACGATTGCCATCCCGGTTCTTTCGGCGCTCGGAGCAGAGGTCTCGGTGTTGCCGACTGCATTATTATCGACTCAAACGGATGGATTCGAACAGTATCACTATCTCGATCTCACCGATTCGATGCAGGCGATACTTACCCATTGGAATACGCTAAAGCTCTCGTTTGATGCAGTATATTCGGGATTCCTCGGTTCAGAACGGCAGATTGCGATAGTCGGGCAGTGCATCGATTATCAGAGGGAGCACGCAAATCCTCTGGTGCTCATCGATCCGGTTCTCGGGGATAATGGGGCTCCATACGGACCGATTAGTAGCTCATTAATCGAAGGTATGCGGATTCTCGTATCAAAAGCCGATATCGTTACGCCAAACCCGACCGAAGCTGCCTTATTGCTCAACGAGAGATGGGAACGCGAATTAACAATCCGGCAAGCAATACAATGGGCACGCAGGATAACCGATATGGGGCCGATGCATGCAGTAATTACGGGGCTGACCGGTGAGACTGAATTGAGTGTGGTCTGTTATGATCGCTCTACCGGTACGGCAAAAACGTTTTCACATCCGTATGCACCGGACGGCTATCCGGGTGCCGGGGACATGTTTGCGAGTATCCTTTGCGGGTTGACGCTGAACGGCATGTCGTTTTTCCAAGCTGTCGAAACAAGTGCATCGATATCGGCTGCGGCCATCTTTCATAGCTGGGAATCACATGTAGAACGGCGACACGGAGTAGAGATCGAAGCATTGATGTGCGAACTAATTCGCTACAATCCCATGTACAAGTTATGATTATCGTTGCCGCATCATCGCCACAAGAGCTTCAAGCATCGAAAAATCTTTTTGTAGGATGGGAGCCTGTCGTTACGGGAGTAGGGAAAGTTCAAGCCTCAATCGCCGTCACGAAAGCAATCAATCATTTCCATCCAGACTACGTTATTGGGATCGGCACGTGCAAAGCGCTTGATGAAAGCTACGCTATTGGTGATATAGTCATTGCAAAGACAGTCGTCCAGTACGATATCGATCTACGTAGGTTCAATCTGGCTCGCACAGAAGTGTTTAATAGTCTTGGAAAAAAGGTTGGAGCGTTGGAAAGCCCCTGTTCGATACTCGATATCGGACGTATCGCGCCGTTACGGGCTGCAATACACCAGCAGGCTGTTATCGGAACGGCAGATCGCTTTCTCGTCTCGTCAGATATAGACTCTTTGCCCTTTCTAATTGAAGAACTCCATATCAATGCCGTCGATATGGAAAGTTATGCGATTGCAGCAGCTGCACATGAATTCGGTCTCCCATGGGCAGTCGTCCGCTGTATTTCCGACGATGCACGCGGTCGCCGTCCGAAATCATACACTACATTTTTACAGTCTGCTTCGCGCGACATGTTGCTCGTTGCACAAGCATTAGTATCACAACAGACCGAGTGAAAAATCTCCGACGATTTTATAGACATTGCCGTCTTTCACCACTCGAAGCTTTCGATTCGGGAAATATCTGGGAAGAGCTTCTTCGATGAATCGAACGGCCTCTTGCTCTATTTCATCACGATCCGAAGCGGCTACTTTTGCCAGCGTCGATATTACGACATCGACGAGATAGCCACGTCCCGCTTCGCTACCGTAGCCCAAGGTGAATTTTGTTCCGGTGCTGAACAAACCGTCGTAGAAAACGCTTGAGGCCTTTCCTCTGGGAAGTCGGTTCGGATGAAGCGGGTAGCGTTCTCCAAACATGTCTTCGAGGTGGTGATCGAGCTCAATGCAGAGTGCGCTCATCTGCCTTTCCAACTCACGTTGCTTATGGTGTTTCATGATGTTTCGTTTAATGCACTGGTCAATGCAGTTTTTGCCTTCGGACGGGTAGCGGTACTTGCAGGCCGTGTAATCAACGGCAGGCAAAAAGCGTTGATGGCATCCTTATGATTTTCATAGATTCCATGCGCATGATCGATTAACATCGAGAGCGTCGACCGGTCAGTTTCGTCGAGTTTCACCGCTTTTTTCAGTTCGCCGTGAACTCTCAAATATTCCAAATCAGGAATCGCCGAAGCGACTTCATGTGAAGTCTTCATCTGCGATGCTGCATAGACCCGATAAATCGGTGCTCCTTTGGCCGGGTCGAGCCATCCGATGACACCGCTACCGGCGCGGTCGAGTTCCAGCTTATAAGGAGCGGTTGCAGTACTCACTGAGAGTATATGAAAACGCTTGGTACCAGGATACAGGCGTTTCGCCTCCATATAGGCATACAGTACTGGATTATTGGCTACTACACCACCGTCGATAAGCGTGAGGTGTTCTCCGGTTTCTTCGTCGAAGTAGGAAACGGGAGTAAAATAAGTGGGTGCGGCCGAAGTAGCCCGTGCGGCCGTCTTGATAAGAAAATTTGGTCTAGCGTAACTAGAAATGATAAACGGGCGGTCGTTCTGGCAGTCGTACGAGACGACCATGGTCGGAACGAGCACATCGCTCATCTCCATATTCGCAAAGAGCTGGTTAAGCAATGTGTTAAACGACGCATCATCGTACTTTTGGTTAAACAATTGTCCGATGATGTTCAACTGCAGCAGAGAGTTGCTTTTGGGAAAAATGATCTTTCCATAGCGAAGATAGAGTTCGACGATACTTTTCAAATCAGGGCCCGGATAGATATCATCGAATCCCTTGCGCAACCGGTGTCGGGTATTTTGCACATGAGCATCGGCCGATTGCTGTTGAAGCAGCAGTGAAGAAGGGCTGCTTGGTGCGCTGAGCGCTAATGCAATCAGACCTCCTGTCGAAGTTCCTGCAATGAGGTCGAAATGGGCGTATAACGGTCGTGTGTCTCCGAGAGAGAACAAATGTTTTTCAATATCGTGCAAAATGGTCGCAGCCACGATGCCCCGCATACCGCCGCCGTCGAGGCAGAGAATATAGCGGTCTTCGCTTAACCGGTGTTCCCCTCTGTTTTTGAGATATGACCATAGTCCCATGCTGTATAACATGGTATATTTGGCCTCGGAGGTCAAGTAATCGATGCATGAAGCGTCTTATCTCGAAGCATATAAACATTGTCGGTTGTGTCCTAATTTATGTTCTGTAGATAGGACTCGGGGACAAGTCGGCATCTGTGGTGAAAGTGCATACATGCGTATTGCATGGGCAGGCCTTCATCGGGGAGAGGAGCCGCCGGTAACAGGCCGGTACGGTTCCGGAACAATCTTCTTCAGCGGTTGCCCGCTTCACTGTGCGTACTGCCAGAATTGCCAGATCAGCGCACAGGTTGATATTTCTACGGTAACTACAGTTACAGTTAAGCAGTTAGCGCAACTCATGCTCGACCTGCAGCAGATGAAGGCAGCAAATATCAATATCGTAACCGGCACACACTTCATCCCGTCGATTGCAGAAGCAATACTGCTCGCTCGTAGAACGGGATTAAACATTCCCATTGTATGGAATTCCAGCGGTTATGAGGAAGTGCAAGCACTCGAGATGATCGATTCGCTTATCGATTTGTATCTAATAGACGTAAAGACACTGGATACTCGGGTAGCGGCGCGGTTTTGCGGTACGAAACACTACGTCGATTCTATCCTGCCGGTGATGACCTGGTTGTTCAAGGCAAAACCGAACACGTATGTAAACGATGCAGGCGAGTTGTACGGAATTCTTATCAGGCATTTGCTTTTTCCCGGAACACTCGAAGCGACAAAAGAAGTGCTTGTCTGGTTCGCACGGTATGCGAAGCAGCATGCATGGCTTTCTCTGATGGTCCAGTTCGTCCCGCCGAAAAAAGAGCCTTCGATGGAGACAATTCGGATAGACGAATACCAAATTCTGCTCGATTTGCTTGAGTCGCTTGAAATCGACGACGGATTTGTGCAGGAACTGGCCGATAACATTCCCTGGATACCCGATTTTACCCGAGATAATCCATTTCCTGCCGACTTTGCCGATCCGCTAGCATCCTTTTTGGCGTTACGTAAAGTTTCAGCCGATAATCGTGCCGGTGAAAGGCTTCCCTTCGAGAATTGAACGTGTGTTTTCGATGTTACGACCGTCTGCGCATATGACGGTCAGCTTCATCCGTTCGGCCAAGGCCGAGGCAACCGGGTCGAACGGAACGTTTTTGCCGGGAGTCCACGTATCTCCGACGATTGCTCTGAATGCTTTCCATTCAATCGAGTCTATCGGTTTGGCATCCTTATCGATTTTCGGATCCGCGGTAAAGACTTTTGCCGTATTGGATAGGTTTACCAGCGTGTTTGCTTCAAACCGCTCGGCTAAAAGTACCGCATCCGTATCGGTTGAAAATCCCGGCTTCCATCCGGTAGCGATCAACAACCTTCCCGTGAAGGATATCGAAGCTGATGGATCCGTTACCAACTCATCTATACAATAGGTAGGAAACAGTGCCTTTACCAACGCTCCATTTAGGCGCGTTGCTGCAATACCTATCCAGTCTTGCGTATCTTGGTCATGGATGCTCATGATAGCCCGGTATGCCTGCTGGTAGACGCGAGCAGGACTGCCGCCTCCGGTAACGATGATAATTCTCGAATCAGCGTTGCTCTCGAGATATGACTCAATCATGCACTTGAAAGCAGTGAGAAAACGATGGTCGACTCCGTCGGGAGCGATGATCGATCCGCCTAAAGATAGTACTACGGTTGCTGGCATCGGTATTCCTCCATAGCCACAGTAACAGATATTTGAAAAAGCGGCATCAACAATTATTGTGATGCCGGTTATAGATTATGCTGTGATTCTCCAGCATTACGCTGAAGCATAGTTATCGAAATACCCCTGGATATGAATAATAGGAGTCCCTTTATCGCCGCTACCGCTTAACAAATCACATAGCGTCCCCAATAAATCGGTAAGCTGTCGCGGCGTGGTGCCTAGCGACGCATTCTGACCGAGTAGATTGTTTCCTTTTTGCGTAATCATCTGTTTTAATTGACGTTGGGCTTCTTCTTGGGATAAGCCTGCGAGCTCGTTATCTGCAATATACTTCATTTTTATCTCGTTGGGAGTGCCACGAAGGCCGTTGGTAAAACCCGGTGAGACTACCGGGTCTGCCAATTCCCAGATTTTACCGACTGGGTCTTTAAAGGCTCCGTCGCCGTAGACCAGCACTTCAACCGTTTTCCCTGTTTTCTCAAATAAGATTTTTTGAATGCCGTCGCAGAACTGCTGAGCGTCACGGGGGAAAAGCTTGAGTCGGCTCTTGCCGGCCAGATTAGAACCTAGCAGTCCGTATTCTGGATTATAACCACCGCTTCTGCCCGGTTTTGTAGCCATTTCGTCAAGAGCAATAATCCGGTTACCGCCGTTTGCGAGCAGAAGATTCTTCATATGATTGCGGTTATGTATGGTAGCCACCAGTACGTCTTTGGAAAATTCTAAGGCGCTAAGCGGATCGTTTGCAAGTACTACCTCGATATTATTGTCTACTGCCAGATCCATGTACAGATCGATATAATCGAGACCGGTAAACGGATGCTTGAATTCATGGCCGAAGAGTCTACGAAACTCTTGTCTGGACAGAACGTCTTTATGGGGATTTAGATTAGCAGCATACATGGCATCCGGATCCATCAGGTGGTTGCCTACTTCATCGCTCGGATAGCTGAGCATCACCGTGATGTTCCTGCCGCTCATGGCTAATCCTTTGAGGATGTGGGAGAATCGGTTTCTGCTTAGAATGGGGAACAGAACTACAAAATGATCTGGAAACAGAGTTCTTGTCTCTTGTGCGATCTCGGTAATTTCGAGATAGTTTCCTTGGGCACGGGCGAGCAGCGACTCCGTTATTCCGATAATATCACGGTCTTTGAGCTCAAAACCGTCGCTTTTTGCTGCATCGAGTATAGAGTCGACCACAATTTTTTGTAAATCGTCGCCCTGGGATATAATGGGAGCCCGAACCGCTCTGGCATGTGTTCCGATTAATCTTTTCATAGTAGTAATCCCTATTATGTGGTTCTATGTGGATTGGCAAGTTTCATAGTCGATACGATTATCATACCGAATGCTTTTCTGCCGACTGTCGAGTATACCATGTTTGATGCAAGAAAAATGATAGCACTAGATTTTGCCAAACCCATAACGCACGGGTAAAGAAAAATTTCGGTAGTATAGGCTAGGGCAGCTAGCTCTTAAGAACGATGCATTATCTTTGTACTATGATAATTGATTTTTGTGCATGCTCATGCCGGCTTTACCACTTTTTTTGATTTTATACATTGCTGAATCGGCATTTCGCAATAATGTCTCGCCATCTTTTCCAGAATCAGGATAAATGGCAACCCCAATGGAAGCGTTAGTACTGCATTCGATGGTCCCTACGTGTATGATTTCTTGTATCGCAGTATGGATTTTTCTGGTAAGATTCTCTACATCCGCATTGTTTGAAATCTGATGCATAATAATCGCAAATTCATCACCGCCGAGCCTTGCAACAAAATCAGTCTCTCGACTACATTCTTTTAATCGGTTTCCTATCGTCACGAGCACTTCGTCTCCGACTTCATGGCCATGAGTATCGTTGATATGTTTGTAATTGTCTAAGTCGATGTATAAAAGCGCAAAACTTTCATTTTCTTTTCCATTCTCGGCCGCCATGCTGTTCAATGTCTCAAAAAAATACCTTCTATTGGGTAAGCCGGTAAGCATATCGTAATGAGCATATCTATCTAACTGCAGCGCCGTTTCATGAAGGATTTCCGATTCTTTCTGGATTTTTTGATTTTCTGTTTGGACCGCATGCATGATTGCAAATTTCTTCAGTGCATAAAACATGGTGCCATAGGCAGCTATCGACAGTGCGACTAAGAGAAGCAAAGGCCATTTGTTAGCATTTAGGGTATTCTTGATATTATCCGTCACGTAAAAGTAATAGGATAGATTTAGGAAAATACAAACAATCAAAGTCGAGAATATCGGCCAGTTATTGACAACATCCCGGTATGAGACAAGTAAAAATCGTTGAAAGATGAAAATTGTGATTAGATAGAGCACCAGACGAATGATCGTGTTGGCGTACTGGGGTTGTGGAAACAACCTCCCCAGGTGGAAGCTAAGTATGATGATTATCATCGCAATATTAATGGTGGTAAGGAACGTCAAAGCCCACTGCATGAAATTCAACCGTGGCAGACGCATGAATGCAAGACCGATAATTAAGAACATTACTACAGTGAAACGCGATAGTCCGGTGAGATCTCCATATAGATAAAACCAGATAGTAACAGC
>JAAYDK010000411.1 GCA_012729295.1 Spirochaetales bacterium
CCGAGGTATTGTCCAGGATTTCCGCTCCTCCCGGTATGCGCAGAAATCCGGCACTTTGCTGGAAAGCCATGGGACCCAGTCTGGGTACGCTGAGCAAGCTGTCGCGCGCTGCAAACGGACCGTTTTGTTCACGCCAGGCAACGATATTGCCGGCTACAGCCTGGCTGAGCCCGGCGACATAAGACAGCAGGGCTGCCGAGGCGGTGTTCAGGTCGACGCCGACCTGGTTGACACAGTCTTCAACGACGCCGCGCAAGGCTGCATCCAGCTTTTTTCCCTGAATGTCATGCTGGTATTGGCCGACACCGATCGAGCGCGGTTCAATCTTGACCAGTTCGGCCAGCGGATCCTGCATGCGGCGGGCAATGGATATCGCGCTGCGTAAAGAGACATCATAATCCGGAAATTCCAGGGCTGCGCGTTCCGATGCCGAATAAACACTGGCGCCGGCTTCGCTGACAACAAACCAGCGGGTTGCCAGGCCTTGTTTCCGGACCATGTCCCGGACAAACAGTTCCGTTTCACGGGAGGCTGTGCCATTGCCGATGGCGATCACATCAAGCCGGTGCCGCCTGATCAACGCCGTGATCTGCTGTTCTGACCGTTCCCTCTGCTGATGGGGCGGTGTCGGGTAAACAACGCCTGTATCCAGAACCCGGCCAGTCTCATCAACCACTGCAACCTTGCAGCCGGTCCTGAAACCGGGATCAAGGCCCAGCACGCGACTGCCGCGAACAGGCGGCTGCATCAGCAGGCTGCGCAGATTGGCTGAGAAAACCCGGATGGCCTGTTCCTCGGCCTGTTCGGTCAGATCGCGGCGCACTTCTGTTTCCAGTGATGGCTGGAGCAGCCGTTTCCATGCGTCATCCGCCACGCGGCGCAGCCACGGTTCAGCGGCCGAAGGACGGGAGATCAGGCGGCTTGTCATCACAGCAACTGCCTGTTCCGGGGCAACGGTGATCCGGACAGACAGAATCTGTTCGCGTTCGCCGCGGTTGATGGCCAGGACCCGGTACCCCGTCACGGTTCGCACCGCTTCGCTGTAAGCGTAGTACGGATCATAGACAGTTGACTCTTTTGTTCTGGCTTGTGTTTCAAGCCTGCCATCTGCCTGCAGCAGACGCCTCAGGCGTCGGCGTATCCACACATCGTCAGAAACCTGTTCCGCCAGGATATCCAGGGCTCCCGCCCAGGCAGCCTGCACATCAGGCAACTGATCCTGTTCCTGGGCAAGCCGTCCAGCCAGCCTGTTCAGGTCATGTTCAGCCAGCGGCTCCGTCAGCAGCAAATCAGCCAGCGGCTGCAGGCCCAGTTCACGCGCGACAGAAGCGCGCGTCTTTCTTTTCGGCCTGAAAGGCCGGTACAAGTCATCGAGTTCCGCCCTGGTCGTTGCTCCTGCGAGTGCTGCGGCCAGCTGCGGAGTCAAAGAGCCCTGTTCATCGATCAGCCGGGTCACTTCTTCCCTTCGTGCGCTCAGAGCCCGCAGCTGTTCCAGGCGTCCGGCCATGCGGCGCAGGGTCTGGTCATCCAGATTTCCGGTCTGCTCTTTACGGTACCGGGCAATAAAAGGGATGGTGTTGCCCGCGTCGATCAGGGCCAACACCTGCCGGACCTGCTGTTCCTCAAGCAGAAACTCTTCCTGCAGGATTTTCTCGATCATGTCGCCGTCTCCCCTGCCGC
>JAAYDK010000295.1 GCA_012729295.1 Spirochaetales bacterium
CACAAGCCTAAGTAATCGTCAATTCTTTACTATGAATATTGTTAGTCCAGCAAAATCGGTACTGGAATAGCTGGGATTGGAGGACGAGTTTGGACTTTGCTTTTGTTTCTAGCATCGTACTGGTTTTGGGTGTAGTATTCGTCAACGGCTGGACCGATGCCCCGAATGCGATCGGAAGCGCGGTCGGTACCAGGGCGATGACTCCCCGTTCGGCGATTCTCATGGCGGTCGTATTCAACTTTCTCGGCGTTCTGCTCATGACGTCGATTAGTGCAAAAGTAGCCGATACTATCTCTAATATGGTGGACTTAACCGGTTCGAGTACTCAATCGCTTACTTCTAACGGAAATGCAATCATCGTTCTAGCGGCAGCAATGTTCGCCATCGTCGTATGGGCGACCGGGGCCTGGTACTTCGGCATTCCGACCAGCGAAAGTCATTCGCTTATTGCAGGCCTTACCGGAGCAGCTCTTGCCCTCGGTGGATTTTCGTCAGTGAACGCTCAGGCATGGGTGAAGGTTTTGGTCGGCTTGGGAATCTCTTCGGTACTTGGATTTCTTCTCGGCTGGATTCTGGTGAGAATTATCGAGAAAATAGCATGGAACGCCAATCGATTCAGAGCAGAACGAATATTCCATAAACTGCAGGTCGCAGCTGCAGCGCTCATGGCATTTCTGCATGGAGCGCAAGACGGGCAAAAGTTCATGGGTGTCTTCATGCTTGCATTATTTTTAAACGGGTCAGCGGACAAGGCCGCAGACGGAACCTTTATCATTCCTATCTGGGTCATGGCACTGTGCTCGTTAATTATGGGTCTTGGAACGTTGGTCGGCGGAAAGCGAATAATAAAAACCGTCGGTATCGATATGGTGAAGATGCGGACCTATCAGGGTTTTACGAGTGATTTTGCCGCAAGCATCTGTCTGCTGCTTGCATCGTTGACCGGATTGCCGGTTTCTACCACACATACGAAAACTACGGCCGTCATGGGCGTGGCAGCATCTAGAAGGGTCTCCAGCGTCGATTGGGGCATAGCCAAGGAAATGATTCTTGCTTGGGTGCTTACCTTCCCGGGCTGCGGGCTTCTTGGCTTTCTTATGGCTAAATTATTTTTGTTCATTTGGTGAACGACGGAGGGAATCCCATGAAAATCGGCAAAAACAGAGAACCCGATTATTTTTCAATGCTCGTCAGCATGATGGACTGCTCGTTGAGAACCGCACGAGCACTTGATGATTTGTTTCACGATTATAATGATGTCGAGCAAAAAGCGGATCATATTCATGATATCGAGCATGAAGGCGACGACATGCTGCACCTGCTGACTCATGAATTGAATCAGGCGTTCATCACTCCCATCGACCGAGAAGATCTCATGCTGCTCGGTTCCCGTATCGATACCGTTACCGATGCAATCGAGGATGTTGCGTTGACACTCGATATGATGTCGGTCAGGCAGATTCGTCAGGACATCCTGCCGATATCTTCACTGATGGTCGACGCATGTACAAAGCTGGTTAAGGCATTCGAGGAGTTCAGGGAATTCAAGACCTCGAAAGAGTTAACCAACATGCTCATCGACGTCAACCATGATGAGGAAGCTGCCGACCGCAACTATCGAAAGTGTGTGAAGGAATTGTTCAGCGATGAGGATATGAAGGGTATCGATATCGTTCGATGGAAAGAAATCTACGATAAGATGGAACTGGTATTGGATACGTGCGAAGATGTAGCCGACGCGCTCGAACTCATCGCGGTAAAAAATCGTTAAGCAATTGAAAAGCTTCGCTCCAATAGCAAAGCTTCTCCGAATACTTCATGGTATGTGCCCGGCTGGTCGATGGTAATCGAATCATTCGTACCGTTCGGCCGTATGTTTCCTCTGAAGGTAGAATCGAGAACCGCTTAGCCAAATTATAGGCTGTCGCTCCGTTGCATATTACTAGTTCAATAGCTCTCTGGCGCTGCCAAAATAGAGTAAAATCGTTTGGAACGGCATCTCGGATCGTACTATCCGAAGCACCTGATCGATTACACCCGGCCAATACATCCCATAACGCGATATCGTGCGTGCACAGCATCTCAAGTCGCTTGTCATACTGACTCGGACAGTCCCTATGTAAAATTTCAGCCATGATAGGCCAAAAAGCATTCCATGGATGCCCGTAATATTGTAAGCGCTTGAGCGACTCAGGACCGGGCATGCTGCCTAGAATCAATACTCTTGCCCGCGGGGGTTCAACACTGGAAAAACCTTTTACTACTGGTATTGGGCTACTCATCGAATACATCTCTACCAGCTTGATCGTCCGGTGTCAATCATGCGTATTCATTGACAATGCGGTGTCGCTCTTTTATGATACTTGAAGCATCTGGAATATTATTCCATAAAAAATACATATGCCGGATCATACGGAGAAACGCATGAAACCATTTATGGACCAGGATTTCCTACTACACAACAAGACCGCTGTCGAGCTCTACCGCCGCTACGCTGCAGACCAGCCGATTTTCGATTATCACTGTCATCTGATTCCTTCACAGATTGCAGAAAACAAACAGTTTGCCGATCTCACCGAGATTTGGCTCGGCGGAGATCATTATAAGTGGCGAATGATGCGTGCAATCGGAATCCCGGAAGACCTCATTACCGGTAACGCAGACCCATACGACAAATTCCTTGCCTGGGCAAAAACAATGCCGGCAATCGTCGGCAATCCGCTCTATCACTGGAGTCATCTCGAACTTCAGCGTTATTTTGATATCACCGAAGTGCTGAATCCTTCCTCTGCAAAGAGCATCTGGGAACAGGCAAATACGAAACTGGCCGACAAGAGCATGTCCGTTGCAGGAATTCTGAAGAAGTTCAATGTCTTTGCCGTTGGTACGACCGATGATCCAACCGATAATCTGGCAGTCCATTGCAGCATTAACGAAGGATCTTCTCCTATCGGTGAAATTGCGACTAAGGTATATCCGTCTTTTCGACCGGATAAGGCGTTGCTACCTCAAGCTAAAGGATTTTCCGATTATATCAAACGTCTCGGCTCCTCAGCTGCAATGAGCATATCCTGCGTTGATGACGTGTGCGTTGCATTAGCCAAGCGGCTCGAATTTTTCAAACAATGCGGTTGTAAGGCAAGCGATCATGGAATACCGATGGTTCCCTATACAATTGCCGACGACGCAAAAATTGAGACAATCTTTCACAAAGCCCTTGAAGGCGTTTCCCTCACCTCCGAAGAAATCGATGCCTACCAGACAAAAGTATTACTCTCAATCGCTACAGAATATGCGAAACAGGGCATCGTCATGCAATTGCACCTGAATTCAATCAGAAATCTCAATCCTACGATGTTTGACCGCCTAGGTCCCGATACGGGATTTGATGCCACGCACGACTTACCGCTTTCCAATAGACTCGCCCAGTTCCTTGGTGCATTGGAACAACGCAAAGCAGTGTCTAAAACCGTGCTCTATTCACTGAATCCGAAGGATTACTACGTGATGGCTACCCAGATGGGTTGCTTCCAGGGTGACGAGGTCTTTGGAAAATTCCAACTCGGCTCGGGATGGTGGTTCTGCGACCACAAAGACGGAATTGAGGAACAATTAAAAATACTTGCGAACCAAAGTGCGCTAGGCACCTTCATAGGGATGCTCACAGATTCGCGTAGCTTCCTTTCGTACCCAAGACACGAATATTTCAGGAGGATCTTGTGCAATCTGCTGGGCTCCTGGGCTGAAGATGGGGAAGTACCGCCAGACATGGAGTTGCTCGGCAATATCGTACGCGATATATCATTTCGAAATGCTTTACGATATTTCGTTTGAAACAAGGAATCTTTCATGCCGAAAGTAGATCAAAAATCACAAAGTTCAGTTACCAGAACGCTTGGGATTCTAGAACAATTATCAAACCACAAGTCGATCAATCTCGAACGACTTGCGG
>JAAYDK010000403.1 GCA_012729295.1 Spirochaetales bacterium
CAGGCTTAAAGTCTAATTAAAAATATACAACACCGGTGTCAACTACAACTGGGTCATGAGCAGGGGCGGAGGTGACATTGACGCTGTACTTGTTTCCGTTGCCGATGTAGGTGACCGAAACAGCATAGCCCTCAAGGCCGCCAGAGAAGGTGGGCACATAGTTGTTCTTGGCGCCGTTGGGCATGGCGTTGGATTTGCCTTCGATGGATATTGTGGAAGTCGATGAACTTTCTTCCCTGAGCGTTTCTGCGCCATCGCTATACACATCATACACTTTTACATTAACGGTATACGTTTCTGTGATTTTGGCCGTGAGGTAGTTGGCACTGGGCCCTTTCTGGTATTTTTGATTGGCCAGGAAATCAAAGGAAGTTGCATAGCCATCAAATGTCGTTGTGGTGACTGTGCGTTCCCCGACAATGGTTGGATCAGAAGGGCCATCATAAACAACATAAATATCAGTTTTAACATTACCCTGTGTGGCAACGAAAACCTTATAGCCGCCAACTTCATATACTCCGTCTGCATTGTTGTTGATTGTAATGGGGCCGTATTCCGTGCCATTAACGGTGATGTATAATGAGTTTGTATTGCCGGTGCCTTTTTCAACTCTTGCGTCAAGGGTTGGTTCAGCTGCCAAGGCAGAAAACGTCAGTGACAATACCAGGACGAGCATCATAGCGAGTGACAAAAATTTCTTCATAAAAATTCCAACTCCTGTTTCTCTGAAAATTTTTGCCTCTTTTGTTCTGGAGTTGTGGTTCTCCGTTTTCAGCCTAATTGTTTTCGCACAATGTGGTTAAGCGATCTGCCATCGCAGTCCCTGCTCTTCACCTCATTCCTTGCATTTTTCGGATACCGGTTCCAAGGGCTGTGGCAGATAGGCAGACTATACCCAGAGAGAGCCTCGCTGACACCAGGGTCCCGGAAGACTTTTCATCTGCCAACCGGTTTTGAGATCCCGCCATGGGATGCCCGCGCAGCCCGGAATTCTCTCTGGCTGCAGAATATCAGCAGGATTTTTTCCTGTCAATCATTTTTTTCAAATTATATGAAATCTTTCCCTTTCACAGCCCCCAGGCCTTTTCCTGGCGCGGCGCGGAACAATCCGGGCCTGTTGGGGTGAAGGCGTGGGGGAACAGGGGCGTTTGCCCATCCTCCGGCCGGGTGATATGATACGGACAAACAAGTGCCTGGGAATCAGCCAGGCCTGCAGGAGGTGATCTGATGGATGTAAGGGAAGCCATGCTCAAGAGGAGGAGCATCCGGGAATTCAACGATAAACCCCTCCCGGACGAAAGCATCCGTGAGCTGCTTCAGAGCGCGATGGCAGCGCCCAGCGCCCACAACAGGCAGCCCTGGGAGTTTTATGTGGTCAAAAACAGGCCATTGCAGGAGCGGCTGCGCCGGGTTTCCCGCTATTCCAACATGAATTCGTCCCTGATCATCATCGTGGCGGGAAACCAGCAGCGTTTCATGGCCCCTCCGGCCAGTGATTTCTGGGTCCAGGACTGCTCAGCGGCCGTTGAAAACCTGCTGCTCAGCGCCACCTCCCTGGGCATCGCGTCCTGCTGGTGCGGGCTGTTCCCATCATCTGGAGCCTCCGGGAAGGTGAGGGAGATCCTGGGCCTGGAAGGCCATATCATCCCCATGGCGCTGATCCACCTGGGCTACAGCGATTTAGTTGCCGCCCCCAGGACGCAGTATGATGAAGCCCGTGTCCACCTGATCGGGGAAACAGGGCAAACGCCGGAATAGAGCAGCAGGCAATACCAGAGCCCCAAGCGTCGATGCAATGATGGGCGCTTTTTCATGTCCGCCCCCAAAGATGTCAGTGCATGTCAGTCCCCTCATGCGCTATGGTCACTTCCAGAAGGAGGTGGTTTTTTTCCGGCACCCGCAGGCCAAAGGCCCCTA
>JAAYDK010000296.1 GCA_012729295.1 Spirochaetales bacterium
CGATGTCAGCATCAAGAAACCGTCCAGTATCGTACGTAGCATCCAATCGAAAATTAAACAAATCGGGATACGCATAACTTACATCAAAATAGGACATGTCGATGTTTAGTGCCTGTGAGGGACTGTTTACGAATTTCTGACTGAAAGAAGCGTTGAAGTTTTGCATGCTGAAGGCAAGTTTTGGAGTAAGCGAAATTGTTTTTGGAGGAAGTGACGCGCCTACCGACATCGTCAGCACGCCTGTAGCGATGGAAACGGGTAAAGACCAGGTAAGCGAATGTACCGTGATATCCTGCGCATTCCAAGAACCCCACGTTTCGCTTATCGTACTTTGCGAATCGAAAGTACGAGAAAATCGCAAGTCGTATAGTTTTGACGATAGTCGATAGGTCAAACCGAACCGTGCAATCGAAACCGTGTTCTGACTCGTCAGAAATACACTCGCATTTCTACCAGACTCGTCGCCGTCGAACGTAATATTCGGAATCAGCTTTGAATCTAGTGAAAGCCAATCGGGTGCAATCGATGCGCCCAGCGTTATCGTCCCCTGCGTTTTGCCGTAGAGAGAATAATCTTGACCTACCTGCAAAGGATTGTTCATCTGATGAGAAAAATTTTGAGTAAATGAATAGGAAAGATCGATGTAGCTGGACGACGATGATTGCGCTTTAGCAACCGACACCGAAGTTGCTGCGGCAAATTTATCAGGTATTCCGTAGTCATGAAAAACCTTGGACGATTCGGTATCAATCGGTACTTCCGTAGGTTTTCCTTCTGTCTGCGTGGACTGTTGTTTGTGTTCAAATCGCAGTAGCGTACCGCCAAGAGCCATATTCAGAACGGGAAGGTCGACACTCGACAATCGATAACCGGGTCCTTCGCTCTTCGGTTTGGCCTTCCACACGGCCTTTGCACTTAATTGCGAGATAGTAAACGTATTCAGATACGGCTTTATTGATTCGGTCGGAACTCGCAAAGAAGCGTTCAGCAGCCAGTTCATCGATACGATGTCGTTCTTATATGTATCCGGGAATTGCTGGTTTCCCCGCAAGGCGCCGATAGAAAAGGAGGTGAGTCGATTTGCGTACTGTTTCAACACCAGAGGGTCGCTGTAGAACGGTATCGATAGTGACACATCGGCATAGTCGGTGTCGATTGCATACGATCCGTCTACCACATACCTGAATGAGGGTATGCTGTATGCGCCGGAGGATGCAGCGCTTGCACCGGGAATTGCAATCCCTCCGAATAGGGAGGCTTTGTGGGATTTTTTGAAAAAAGAGTTGACGGTATCGATTCCGAAAAACAAACCGCCATCGATATAGGCGTCTGCCAGTAATGCAAGATATGAAGAAGACTCTTTCGCCCATGTTTGTAAAGAAGATAATTCTTCGGTTTCTTTATAAACCCAGCCCGAGCGATATGTCTCCGTGTTTGACGAAGCATCGAGCAATGTAGAAAAACTTGAGTCGCTACTCTTTTCGATTTTGGGGTATTTCCCGTATAACTCTGTAGTCGTCGAGAAAAACATGCCTCGATCGCTGTCGAATCCGAATGCAGGATTGAAAGAAAATGTTTGTCCCGGATAAAAGAGAAACGGTACCCAGAGAAACGGTACGCGGCCTATTGATATGACCGCATGTTCGAGAAACATGTCACCGCCCTCGATGAAAAACAGCTTTCTGGCAGAAATACTGGCGTATGCATCTTTTTCGCTTGTGGTAATCAGTCCGTCCTGAAATCCTATTACGGCACGATCTTGTACGAATGAAATTTTTTTGCCGGAAATAAAGAAGTTGACCGTGCTCTTGTCGCTGTTGATTCGTTCGAATGTGGTCATTCCGTCGTACATGACCAGATCTCCCGTCTGCCAATATAATGCAATCATTGACGACTGGATGCTCTCGACGGTTTCCGACCGGTCGTCGGTAAGCGATACCGAATCCAACCCGATGAGCATGGCGCGTCCGGCATCAAGGATAATCGAGGATGCAGAGAGTGTTTTCGAACCTTGCACATCGGCTTGCGTGAAGCGAATCGCCACGTTGCCGTCGAGTAAAAGAAGCACGTCTTCACGCTTTACCACAGCTAAGCGGTCGGCGTTAAGAATCTCAAGACGATACGGACCGCTTTCTATGATTCCAGTCTGTTGATAGTTTTCTTTGGCGATACCGTAGAACGCTAGTAAAGTGTTTTTCAGTGCTTCTTCATCGAGATCGGCATGTTCAAGAGAAAGCGCATTCGCCCTGCGTCTGTTTTCTTCTTCGGTTGCATGGACTATATCATAATAAAGCAGTAGAAGACGCGTAGCCTCGTCCTCTTTAGATATCACGGGAATCAAAAACGGATCTTGTGCCGAAAGCGGAGTCTGCGCTGTAGTCGGAACAAACCACGGCTTTACAGGAGAATTGACGGGCAAGGGATATCTGGCCGGCTCATCATCGTCGATTATACGTGCCGATACCGGTGTTCCGATAACCACCAGCAGAATCAGGAGTAGTATATGTGGGCGCCATTCATTGTGTACCATACAGCGACTTCGACACATAATACCCCGTGTAGGACTCGTTGCATAGTGCAACTTCTTCCGGAGTACCTGTCGTTACGATCCTTCCCCCGAGGTCTCCCCCTTCGGGTCCTAGGTCTATGATATGATCGGCCATTTTGATGACGTCCAGATTATGTTCAATCAAGATAACAGTATTTCCCGCTTCGACAAGGCGGTCCAGTACCTCCATCAGCTTTTTTACATCGGCAAAATGGAGTCCGGTAGTCGGCTCGTCGAGCACGTACAAGGTCTTTCCCGTGCCTCGTTTTGAGAGTTCCAGACTCAGTTTTACCCGCTGAGCCTCGCCACCGCTCAGGGTGAGCGCCGATTGGCCGAGCTTGATATACCCCAGTCCTACCGAATCGAGCGTTTCGACCTTGCGCCTGATGGATGGAATGGAACTGAAGAATTCACAGGCTTCGCTCACCGTCATTTCAAGCACTTCGTTAATGTTTTTACCCTTATAACGAATCGAAAGGGTTTCGGTGTTGAACCGCTTGCCTTTGCATACATCACACGTGACATACACGTCTGGCAAAAAGTGCATCTCGATCTTAATCGTTCCGTCGCCGAGACAGTGTTCGCACCGCCCGCCCGAGACGTTGAACGAGAATCTGCCTGATTTATACCCTCTCGCCTTCGATTCCGGCAATGAGGCAAACAAATCCCTGATCGGAGTGAAGGCACCGACGTACGTAGCCGGATTCGAACGCGGAGTCCGACCGATCGGGCTTTGGTCGATATTGATTACCTTATCGATAGTATCTGCACCAATAATCTGCCGGTATCCGTTAAAATCCTCCGGCTGTTTGGCCAATATTTTTTTTAAGGCCGGCAGCATGACATCATTCAGTAGCGATGATTTCCCAGAACCCGACACTCCGGTGATGACGATAAGCTTCCCCAACGGGAATTCCACGTCGATACCCTTGAGATTATTCTTGCATGCTCCGCGTACCGTAATTGATTGACCGTTCCCGATACGGCGATTAGGAGGAGCACTCATAGAAATGGCACCCGAGAGATAACGGCCGGTGATGCTGTCGACATTGGCGACAATCTGGGCAGGAGTGCCCTGTGCGATGATATATCCGCCGGCAATTCCGGCACCCGGCCCCAGGTCCACAACATAATCGGCGGATCTGATGGTTGCTTCGTCGTGTTCGACAACAATCAGCGTATTACCTATATCCCTTAAAGTCTTTAACGTATCGATCAGCCGCTGATTGTCCCTTTGATGTAATCCGATCGAGGGTTCGTCGAGTACGTAGATGACTCCGGAGAGGGCGGAACCGATTTGTGTAGCCAATCGAATACGCTGGGCCTCGCCTCCGCTAAGCGTACCCGCCGAGCGGTCGAGTGTAAGGTAATCGAGTCCTACATTCACAAGAAAAGTCAACCTGGCTTGTATCTCTTTGAGTATCTGTCTAGCGATGATTGACTCTGATTCGTTTAGCGTTAGGCCATCGAAGAACGCCTTCGCCTGACGGATGCTCATCGACGAAGCATGATTGATGTTGATGCCGTTGACAAATACCGACAGGGCTTCAGTCCGCAGCCGCTTGCCTTTGCAAACCTCGCACGACTGGCTGGTCATAAACGAGTCCATCCATATCTTGATCTGAAGCGAATTGGTTTCGAAATAACGCCGCTTTAAATCACTGATGATCCCGGGAAACGGCTTTTCCAACGTATAGTACCCGCGATTTTTCTCGTTTTTATAGCGAATCGGCAGTCGTTCGTCGCTTCCGTACAATATGATGTCGATAACCGACTGGTCCAGTTCGGAAAACGGAGTATCCAGCGTAAACCCGTAACGCTTCGCAAGCGCTTCGAAAGGAGCGCGCGACCACATTGCTTCGGGATTCTGGGTAGCAATCGCTCCTTGGTTAAACGAAAGTTTTCTGTCAGGGATAATCTTGTCCGGATCGAATTCGGTTTTTTCGCCCAATCCGTTACACGACGGACAAGCACCGAACGGGCTGTTGAAAGAAAAAAGGCGGGGTTCGAGTTCCGGCATCGTGATACCGCAGTGCGGACAGCTATTGTGTTCGCTGAACATCTCTTCCTGCTGGCTGTCGTCGTCGAGAATTCGAACTACCTTGACTAGCCCGTTTGCCATCTCAGAGGCCGA
The DNA here is from genome assembly GCA_012729295.1 of Spirochaetales bacterium. Lineage (GTDB taxonomy): Bacteria > Spirochaetota > Spirochaetia > Sphaerochaetales > Sphaerochaetaceae > JAAYDK01. The sequence goes on from JAAYDK010000296.1 coordinate 4,683, forward strand.
TTCGATTCCCTCCGCTAGCCGGGAACGGGATTCTGTGCGTAAGATCAAACGGTCGATAACGATCTCGATCGTATGTTTTACCTGCTTGTCTAACGCGATGTTTTCGTCGAGCCCCAAAACCTGCCCATCGACTCGGACTCTTGCATATCCGGCAGCCTTTGCATCTTCGAATATTTTTTTATGCTCGCCCTTTCTTCCTAGTACGACCGGAGCGAGAAGCATGATTTTTGATTCTTCGGGATATTTGAAAATGGTATCGATAATCTGGTCGACCGTCTGCTCAGAAATCTCGATTCCACAGACCGGACAGAACGGCCTGCCTACTCTCGCCCACAACAATCGGTAATAATCGTAGATTTCTGTAACGGTTCCGACAGTCGAACGCGGATTCTTGTGAGTAGTCTTCTGCTCGTTGGCAATCGACGGGGACAGGCCTTCAATCAAATCCACATCGGGTTTTTCGAGGCGCCCGAGGAACATTCTGGCATACGCGGAAAGCGATTCGACATACCGACGCTGTCCTTCTGCAAAAATCGTATCGAATGCAAGCGATGATTTGCCCGATCCGCTGATTCCCGATATGACGATCAGCCGGTCCTTGTCCAGCTCGAGATCGATATTTTTTAGATTGTGTTCACGGGCTCCTCTGATGACCAGTTTATTGAGCATTGATATAAGCCTCCAAAGTCTCAAACAAAGCACTTTCGGCCTCATCGGCTGAAACCTGGCGTTTCAAAACCCCGTGTTCGTATAAAAACACCTTTTGGCCGATTCCGGTTATCGCGATATCGGCATGAGAGGCTTCCCCAGGACCGTTTACCTGGCACCCCATAATCGCTACCGTGAGAGGAACATCGAAAGTCGAGAGTCTAGATTGCACCTGTTTAAGAAATTTCTGGGAATCGAAGGTGGACCGCCCACATCTCGGACACGATACAACTCTGATTCCTTTCGATTCGATACCGACAGCCCGCAGCAATTCCTTCGCTGCTTCGATTTCATACTCGATGTCGTCGGTAATTGAGATTCTAATCGTATCGCCGATTCCATCGTTCAGCAATCTTCCTAAAACCCAAGTACTTCTAACCG
>JAAYDK010000297.1 GCA_012729295.1 Spirochaetales bacterium
CTAGCAGCGCCGACATGGTAAAGAGCATCTCGATTCCAAGCACCTTCCAGATAAGTCCGCCTAACAGAGCGATTGCGACGCTGATGAGATGGTTTACAGAAATACCGGTGGTGATGGTTGCAGTTACTTCTTCTCGGGAATCGGCAATATCCTGAACATAGACTGTCGTAGCTATGCTTGCCAATGAGATAATCGAATCAAGAATATAGTTGACGCAGACAACAATGAATGCAATATCCTTTGGGAAGATCCGATGGGCGAATCCATACATAACGCATACCACGATGAGTATGAGCGTATCGGTAATCATGACGAACTTATAACCAAGGCGGTCGATGATGCGGCCAATCATTGGAGCAAATATCATGCCGCTAACAGCGGCGATTGCCATCAACAGCGATACTGTCGATGCATTTGCACCGTAGTGTAGGATCAACACATATGGAGCGAATGTCATGAAAACTTGTTTGCGTGCTCCGTAAAAAATTTCCAACATGTAGAATTTAGAGAATTTCTTTGCAAAATAGAGTCTGGATCGACGCTTTGCAATGCCCGAATCTTTCAGTGATGCAACGATTGCGGTCGAAACGAGCATAAGGCCGGCTGCGATAAGGAACATCGTCCTAAATGAATCGATCTGCGGTCTGCCAAGACGCTCCATCAGCGGAAAGACGGCCACTACGAGTAGCAGGCCAAAAATGTGGCCGCCGTGGTTGATGCCACTCATGATTCCTAAGGCTGCTCCTCCTTTTCCGCTTTTTGCGTACTCGAGCGAAAGCGAATTTTTTGGAGGCATCACAATGTGCTCGCCGGTACTAAAAACCACCATGAATAACACGACGATAACCTGATGTGTTCCGCCGAAGAGCAATCCCGCTACACCGAGCAACATAATGGCAGTGCCGATTTTGAAGATTTTCGTTTCCGCGAATCGATACATCGCTGCCAAAATGAAAATGAGAAGCAAACCCGGCATTTCACGGAAAAATTCCACTACTCCGCGGCCGAATTCGCTTATCCCGACAATTTCAGCTAAGTAGTTATCCTGGACTCCGCGATAACAGCCGTACGCAAGCCCTGAGCAAAGCACTGTCGATAGAAACCGGTTCTTCGCGGTTCCTTCACGCCAAATCGAATCTATTGTATGTTTCATATCCTATGCCGTTTAAAGTTCGAAGTATAAAGCGACTATGTGGGCTTTTTCGATTCATGTCAATACAATCATATGTAGAACATGGATAAGAAATAGTCTTAGGCAAGCTATAATTCAACAAATATCTAAGCATTTGTCCTATCAACGTCTCAAGGTATTTACACATTCATGATAATCTGCTATTTTTCTAGCCGTTGCGGGTCGTGTCCGTCTCTTGCGCCACTGCTCATAGAACCGAAACGGCTTCTGTGCAAGTTTCTCGGGCCTCCGCTTACTTGCGACAATGAATAATTATTAAGGTGGATAGAGCATATGGCACGGAGATGTGAGATTTGTGGAAAGGGTACGGTTTCCGGCAATATCGTAACCAGAAAAGGCCAAGCCAAGAAGAAAGGCGGTGTAGGTCAGCATATCGGCGTGACCACCAGACGCGTTTTCAAACCGAACCTCTTGAATGTCAAGACAATGATCGACGGAACTCCCCGGACAATCAAAATTTGCACACGCTGTCTCAGAAGCGGGCGGGTTCAGAAGGTGGTATGACCGCGTAATCGGTCGTCTATTTCGTCTAGAAAGAGCCCGTTTTGGGCTCTTTTCTATTAAAGACTACAAGAGGAGGCTTCTATGCCTAAATCCAACGAAGTTCACGCAATTGCCGGATCGATGGTAGTCGAACCCGACGGTGCCGAAAAACTGATTGCAATTCGACGCGGCATCGCTGCCGAATCGGTAGTGTTCGTCATCTCGCCGTTGTGCGACTCAGAGCTTGAACTTGCTTCGTTGCTTGATCTGGCATGCCATCGCGACGAGCGACTTTGGGCAGTGATGGAAGCACGTACCGTTGCATGGAACTCGCTTGTTGAATCCCGTCTTCCGATTGCGAAGCGCGCTATAGTTCAGGACGAGATTAAACGAGGATTTGGCAACGTCGAAGATATTCTTCGAACCGTCTGGCTAGTGGGAGATATCAGCCACGGCGAGGGACAATTCCTTGATTCGATTGCCGGGCAATGGGCTGCCCTTATTCTATTAAGTGCATTTGAGCAAGCAGATCTTCGAGCGGTAAGCATGGACTATGTTACGCTTGGGGAGCTCCAGGGGAGCGACGAACTGCCTGACGGTACCGTACTTGTCGGTGGAGCGTGTATGGGAAACGGTATGCCGCTTCCTGATAGGAGCAGCGAGTATGCGGCAGCTACCGCAGCTGCCAGATTCAATGCATCGCTGCTTACATTCTGGAATTCGGAACATTTTGTTACAACAGCCGATATGGCCGATGTCCCGAGTGCCCACATCATCGAGCACATCTCGTATGCCGAAGCTACCGAATTATCATTTTTCGGAGCCCGAGTCATTCATCCGCAGTATATGGTGAATGCGATAACCCAACATATTCCAATCAGATTGCGCTGTTTTGCAGACCACTTGCATCCCGGAACACTTGTCGACCACCACAGCGACGGACCGGACGATAAGCCGGTTAAAGGCTTTTCGGTCATTCACAACGTCGCGCTGGTCAATGTCGAAGGTGCAGGAATGATCGGTGTTCCCGGAATCGCCCAACGACTGTTTTCCTCGATGCGCGAGGCGGGAATTTCGGTAATTCTCATTTCACAGGCTTCGAGCGAATATTCGATTTGTTTTGCAGTTCCTGCAGAACAGGCCGCTTATGCATGCGCCACCGCACGCAGTACGTTCGCTCCCGAAATCGCCAATCACCGCGTCCACCAGGTCGAGGTCGAAATGGGATGCGCGATTCTTGCGGCAGTCGGCGATAAGATGCCGGGTACTCCCGGAATTTCCGGAATATTTTTCGGAGCACTCGGTAAGGCACACGTAAACGTTCGTGCCATTGCACAAGGATCTTCCGAACGAAACATCTCCGCCGTTATTAAGGACCAGGATTCCCGACGAGCCTTGCGGGCACTGCATGCAGGGTTCTTTTTATCCAATCAGGCACTGAGCGTCGGAGTCTTCGGACCCGGAAACATCGGAGGCACGTTGCTTGATCAGATTGCAGTGGAGGCCAAACGACTGAATGATGAATTCGGCGTGGACATCCGTATCAGGGCGATTGCCAACTCAACGAAAATGCTACTCGACGAACAGGGCCTGCAACTTTCCGATTGGCGGGTGCAGTTTGCTCAAAAAGCGGTTCCCCTCGATCTGAAAGTCCTGGTTAATCATATCGGTGCCTCTTATTTTCCTCATGCCGTTTTAATCGACTGTACGGCCAGCGGATCGCTGCCGGTGCATTATGCCGAATGGATCGAGCGCGGAATTCACATTATTACTCCGAATAAGAAAGCAGGAACTGCCGCGTACGAGCAATATAGGCGCCTGATGAATGCTGCCCGGGCATACGGCAAGCATTTTCTCTACGAAACCACAGTCGGAGCAGGCTTGCCGATTATCGGAACGTTGAAAGATTTAATTCAGACCGGTGACAGAATCAGGAAAATCGAAGGTATCGTTTCGGGTACGCTTGCCTATCTCTTTGCCACCTATGACGGGACGGTTCCATTTAGTACCTTGTTGAAAGAAGCCAAAGAAAAAGGATATACCGAACCCGATCCGCGAGACGATCTATCCGGGATGGACGTAGCGCGCAAAACCGTTATTCTCGCCCGAGAAATCGGTTTTCAGGTAGAAGTAAGCGACATCAGCGTCGTTTCGTTGGTTCCCGAGCAATTACAGCACGCAAGTCTTCCAGATTTTATGAAACATGCCTGGATGCTCGACGAACCGATCAAGCAATTATATGAACAAGCCTCATCGCATCAGAAAGTACTGCGGTACGTAGGTACGGTCGAACGTGACGGATCGTGTCATGTCGAACTCGGAGCATACGAATCCGATCATGCCTTTGCCAGAGCTCAAGGGACCGATAACGTAGTTGCATTTATCACCGATCGTTACGATACGCAGCCCCTGGTCATCCGCGGCCCTGGAGCAGGCCCTCAGGTAACGGCCGGAGGTGTGTTTGCAGATTTACTGAGGCTCAGCTCGTATCTCGGCGCAAGATTATAATTTAGAAGGAAAAGGCCATGTATTATGTAAGCACGAAAGGTAAGGCACCAAAAGTACGGGCAAGCGAAGCAATATTGCAGGGATTGGCTGTGGATGGAGGGCTGTACGTACCCGAACAATTCCCCTATACCAGTCTCCAGAACCTTGGGACCACTTCGTCGTTTGTGGAGCTTGCCTACGAATTACTATATCCGTGGTTCGATAACGACATCCTGCAGCCGTACCTCGATCAATTGTGTGCAGAAGCATTTACTTTTCCGGCTCCTTTGCATTGGCACAATCAAAAGGATTCGGTCCTTGAATTATTCCACGGACCGACTGCTGCCTTTAAGGACTTCGGTGCAAGATTTCTGGCCGCTGCGATGGAACGACTGCTAGACCTTCAGGGCAAGACGCTCACCATACTCGTAGCAACCAGCGGGGATACCGGTGGAGCGGTGGCTTCGGCCTTCTATCGACGCAAACATATTTCTGTAAAAATTCTATTCCCTCGTAACCGCGTATCTCAACGCCAGCAGCAGCAGCTTACCTGCTGGGATGACAATGTTCAGGCATATTCGGTCGATGGTACGTTCGACGACTGCCAGCGCATGGTCAAAGCAGCATTTATGGATAAGACATTAGCTGATAAGCATGCGTTATCGTCGGCAAACAGCATCAACCTGGGGCGCCTGCTGCCTCAGATGATCTACGCTTGGAAAGCAGCAATCGAAGTACTCGTGCAGACCGGTCGAGAGCCGACTATGATTATCCCCAGTGGAAATGTCGGCAATTCGTGCGGCACCTATTGGGCAAAAGCATCCGGAGCTCCGATCGGGAACATCAAGCTGGCAGTCAACGCGAACCGTACGATCGTCGATTATCTTGATAAGGGAACCTATGAAAAACGTTCGAGCATCGATACGCTGGCAAACGCGATGGATGTCGGGGATCCGAGTAACATCGAGCGTTTGTTTCATCTGTTTCCCGATTACGATGCTTTCAAGCATGCGGTATCTGCTGTCAGTATTTCTGATGAGGAGATTAAGGCCACCATCAAGCGCGTATGGGAACAGTATCGTTATATTCTATGCCCGCATACGGCAACCGGCGAACGACTACGCGAATTATATCCTTCTGAAGAACCGTCGGTAGTCTATGCGACAGCGCACCCTGCAAAATTCGATAGCATCGTAGAACCGATTATCGGTTCGAGCATTGCAATCCCGCCACAATTAAGCGACTTGATTGAAAAAACGACATCTGTTGTTGAAGTACCCCCGGATTATCGAGTAATCTTTTCGTAAGGGGATACCTGACGATGGAAGCACTTAGAAAGAAGAAATACATCGCATTACTTGCCGTTGCAATCACATACGCATTCGCTTTTGCCAGCGCCTATGCGGTGACGAATATGTTCGATAATTCGCTTAATCCCTTGCTTACGGTATTGATAGCGGACCTGGTTGCGACCGGAGTCGTATTCATCTGCAGCGTCATAGTCGACAATTCCAGCATGTACGATCCGTACTGGAGCGTAGCGGTTCCGATCATACTGTACTACTGGATAACAAACAGCCCGACACGATGGACGATTTTCAATAGTATACTGTTCGGCGCGATCTGCTTGTGGAGTATCAGGCTTACGCTTAACTGCTTCGTTCATTGGCAGCATCTCGACGACGAAGACTGGAGGTACGTATCCTTTCGGAAAAAATTCGGGATATTTTACTGGCCTGTCAGCCTCTTCGCTATTCATCTGTTTCCGACTTTAATTGTATTTGCGTGCTGCATTCCCGCCTATTATCTGATCCAGGGCGGGAAACTCACCCATATCGTATGGTATGTTGCAGGCATTGCTCTGATAATTACTGGTTTTGTCCTCCAGCTGATTGCAGACATCCAGATGGATCGTTTTATCCAAAATAGAACGAATCATGACGAAGTTTGTAGTGAAGGCTTGTGGCAGTACAGCCGACATCCGAATTATCTTGGTGAAATTTCCATTTGGTATGGCGTTACCCTTTGTTCGTGGGGATTCGGAGGCCCGTTCTGGGCGTTTATCGTGTTTCCGTTAGCGATGACGATTTTATTCTTATCCTATTCGATTCCGGCGATGGAGCGTCATATTCTCGCAAGAAGGCCGCAGTACAAGCTGGTTCAGCAAACAGTCTCCATGGTAATCCCGTGGCCTCCTAGAACCGTGAGCGAAGAACAGCAGACTCAAGAAATTCATTAACCGATTGACTACCTGTATTGATTCTGATTATCTTATAAACGTAACACCCCACCCCGGAGGGGTATTACGAATAGGAGCAGTCATATGAAGGAAACGTATGCCGTGACGGGAATGACTTGTTCGGCATGTGCAATACATATCCAAAAGAGCGTAGCGAAGGTCGAGGGCGTTTCGGAAGTCACGGTCAATCTCATGGACAATTCGATGACCGTACATTGGAAGGACGATAAGAGACCTGTAGCCGAAACGGTAATCAAAGCCGTCCGGTCGGCAGGGTATGGAGCGACTGTCGCCGATTCGTTGTCAAATCTACAATCGACGACTAAAACTTCCGTTGTATTTGCCGACGAATTGCGATCGATGAAACAACGGCTGATCGTATCGCTTGTCGCAGGATTATTGGTAGTGTATCTGGCAATGGGACATATGTTCGGCTGGCCGTTGCCAGCGATATTCCATGAGCAACAACATGCGATGCTTTTTGCGCTTACACAGTTCATTCTGTCGATCCCGATATTCATCGTAAATGGCAGAGTCTTCTCACGAGGATTTCAGGCTTTGTTCAAACGCTCGCCGACTATGGATTCGCTGATTGCAGTCGGCTCTGCATCCGCAATGCTGTATGGGATGTTTGCTCTGTTTAAAATTGCAATAGCGATGGGAGACGGCGATCTTGCTACCGTCAACCATTATGCTATGGATCTCTATTTCGAATCAGCGGCCATGATCCTTACATTAGTATTACTCGGTAAATATCTGGAACTACGGGCTAAGCGAAAAA
>JAAYDK010000446.1 GCA_012729295.1 Spirochaetales bacterium
CAATCGCAGTAGCTTTGCTTGGGAATACCACGGCATTGGGCAGCATGTTCGCATCGCTACTGGTCATGATATTCGAAAATGGAACTACCTACATGTCCAGTCGGCTCGGAGTGCTGCGAGAAATCGCTGCGCTCATTACCAGTATCCTGCTGTTGTTCAGCGCAATCGGGATATTCTTCCGTTCGCTTGCCAATCGGTTTGCGCGAGAGATTCAGGAGACTCAATCATGAACAGCATAATCATTGAAGGATTGTCGTTTTCTCTGCCGCTTTTCATCATCGCGCTAGGCGGCATTTATTGTGAAGGCAGCGGTATCACCAATCTGGCACTCGAAGGGCTGCTCGGTTTCGGAGCATTCTTCGGAGGGTTGAGCTTTGCGCTATTCGGGTTGCTGCTCGGGGGTAATCCTGTATTCACGATCTATCTCTCGTTGCTTTTCGCTATGGTAGGTGGTGCGTTGCTGGCAGGTGTCCACGCCGTCATGTGCATTAAGTTCAAGGCAAACCAGGTTATCAGCGGAGTGGTTATCAACATGCTCTCCGTTGCCCTGACAGCCTTTTTGGCAAATCAGATCAACGCCAGTGTCTTCGGCCAGCCTTCCAACAAATTCCTGCTTGAAATTTTTCCCCGCTTTACCGTACCGGGACTTTCGAAGATTCCCGTACTTGGAGCAGCCTTTACCAATGTCTATACCTTCGAGGTGATCATCATCGCAATCGCACTGTTTATGTGGTATGTGCTGTACAAGACTCCAGCAGGGATGAGGATACGCGCATGCGGCGACAATCCCCATGCCGTCGCTGCAGCGGGCGGAAATGTCAACAAAATCCGCTTTTGGTCGATTATCGTGAGCGGAGCGACAGCCGGTCTCGGGGGTATGTGCTTTGCCTACTACATCAGTACCATTTTCTCGCCGAATATCTACATGGGATTCGGATACCTCGCCATCGCCTCCTATATCTTCGGTAGCTGGAAAATCGGTTCGACTTTTCTCGCATGCATCCTGTTCGGATTTGCAAGAAGCGCTGGCTACGTGCTGGTTCAGAAGCTCGGGCTTCCGAGTTCCTACAGCGATTTGGTCATGACGCTTCCGTATGTGTTGACACTCGTACTGCTGATTTTCTTCTCCAGTAAAAACAGGCCTCCGAGAGCCCTTGGAGAGATATACGATCAAGCTCAGCGTTAAAAGATGTCTTTCAACTTCGATAATCCGCCTGATGTTGGCCCGGTCCATCCGTGCAGGGTTTCCTGTACCAGGTGCTGTGGTATTTCTTCAAGGAAATAGCGTTCTCCGACTGCCGGCGATGAATCTACCCAAAATGCATTGCGGTTGAACGACGAGCGGGTAATGATGAGTTCGTCCTTAGCGCGGGTACATGCCACGTACAGTACACGGCGCTCTTCCTCTTCCGCCTCTAAGGAGCCCAGGCTTCTGAAATGGGGGTAGTTGGATTGGGTAGCCGAGGCAACGATACAGATGCTCGCTTCGGTTCCTTTTGCACTATGTACGGTAATCAGGGTAAGTGCGTCATCATTATGTTCGTTAGAAATCTGCGTGTCGTGCAG
>JAAYDK010000298.1 GCA_012729295.1 Spirochaetales bacterium
ATTACATCCCATGAGATCTTGATTCTAATCGCACTTTCCATGTATGAGGGGCAGATTTCCAATACATCACCACGGAATCTGAATGTTCCGCGATTCAGAACCATGTCGTTGCGTTCATATTGCATACGGACTAATTTTTCCAAGTCTTCCTTATACCCGAATGTATCGCCTACGGAAAATGTGGCAATCATATCCCTTAGTGACATAGGATTACCCAAGCCGAAGATGCATGAAACACTCGCGACGATAACTACGTCGCGGCGTTCCATCAGTGCGAACGAAGCATACAGCCGTAATCGGTCGATTTCATCGTTAATATCGGCATCTTTTTCAATGTAGAGGTCTTTACCCGGCACATAGGCTTCCGGTTGATAATAATCGTACGTGGAGACGAAATAACCGACTGCATTTTCTGGAAAAAACGATGTAAATTCACGATAGAGTTGTGCGGCCAACGTTTTATTATGAGAAAGGACCAAGGTCGGTCTCTGTACCTTTTCGATGATCTTTGCCATCGTATAGGTCTTTCCGGAACCGGTGACGCCTTTTAACGTTTGTCGTTCGAATCCCGATTCTACTCCAGCGGATAACAGTTCGATTGCATCAGCCTGATCCCCAGCCGGTTCATAATCAGCTGCCACTTTGAATAATTTCGTATTCATCGCACCGCCCATTCCACAGTTTCCGGTCGTTGTACCAACTCGACGCTCAACGATTTTATTTCACCTTTCCTCATTACTTTAACCGGTACGACGTCTTGAGGGTGCGTATTGGTTAAAGCTGCATATAAGTCGGCGAAATCGGTAACCGCAGTCCCGTTTACTTCTATGATAATATCTCCTCCGAGATGAATAATCGAACTACCGTATTGTACTTTTTCATTACCGCCGCGCATCCCTGCTTTTTCAGCCTTACCACCGGTCTTTACCTGACTGACCAAAATTCCGCCAGACACGTCTAGCGAAGCATACGCAATGATGCTGCCGTCTAATTGTACCATCGTGATATCGAACCATCCGCGTACGACTTTCCCGTGCTTGATTAGATCTGGAATTACTGAAATGGCCGTATCGATCGGAATTGCGAATCCGATTCCCTGAGAACCGCCGCTGGTCGTGTGGATTGTCGTACAGATTCCAATCATTTCACCCTTGCCGTTAAGCAACGGTCCCCCTGAATTACCCGGATTAATTGCAGCGTCGGTCTGAATCATACCGTTGATGACCGTATTTGTCTCGGTCCTCACCGGGCGGCCCAAACCCGATACCGTACCGATCGTCATCGTCCTATCGTATCCGAACGGATTGCCGATTGCTACGACCTTCTGACCTACTTTTAATGACGATGCACTACCGAAGGTAATCGGCTCAAGTATTATGTCGGCAGGAATGTCGATCTTCAATACAGCTAAATCATTTTCCAAATCCAGACCGACTAGACGTGCACCGAAGGTTGCGCCATCGAATAATCTGATAGTGAGATCGTTCGATCCTTCGACTACGTGTGCATTTGTAAGCAGATATCCGTCTTTAGAGATGATAGTTCCTGATCCTGTTCCTTGTTGGGGAAGTATTTCCAACTGAGTATTCGGATTAATTTGCGGTATGCTGGTGATATGTACCACACTGCGGTTTGCCATCTCATAGATACTGATATTCTGCATTTCGTCTGCGCTGTAGCGATAATCTGCCAGATTGCCCTCAAAGAGCGTGATGCCTTCATCCCCGTAAAAAATATTATTTACCGGAATTCCAGCCAGATCGAGCAAACCCATTTCGCCATCGCGCTCTAAAACACGCTGTAGTGCCAGTCGTTCAAGACTACGCTGTTCTTTTTTTTGTAATGCCCGGGTCCAGAGAAACAATCCCGAGAGAATGCCGATTGCAAGGACAACAAGAAGGACGTTTCTGAGTACGCGCAGTACCGGTCGTCGTTTCATACTCATACTCTACTGTGTTCGGTTAAACATGTACAGGCGACTATGAATCGAATTTCAAAGTCACCTTCCAACTACCTTTCCTAAACAAAATAAAAGCCCATATCGCCACCAGCATGTTTGACAAAGCCATGCCGAGCCAAATCCCCTGTGTCCCCAATCCGAAAGCCAGTGGGAGAATATAGGAAAGCGGAACTCGTAATCCCCATAATCGTACGAGATTCATCGTCATCACCGGTCTTGTTTTTCCCCCAGCCTGAAATGCTCCGCATACTACCGTATATAATGCAAAAAATACTACGGAAATGGTAGTATACCTGAACATCTGAACACCATAAAACACTACTTCGGCATCGTCTACGAAGAACCTGACCAGATAGTCTCCGAAGATAAATACGAGAGCCATGCCAAAGCTGATAAAAACACCGATAATCCATAATCCAGAGCGTATGACTCCCTCAGCCTCATCGTGTTTACCTTCTCCGAGTTTTTTCCCCGAGAGTACTGCACACCCCTGACTGATGCCTTGAGCGGGCATGTTAAAAAGTGCGGTAACACGGTTGCCGACTCCAAATGCAGCAATTACCGAAGAACCGAAGCTGTTTACTACTCCTTGAATTACTGCGAAACCGAGCGAAGAGAACGCTTGTCCGATCGAAGCGGGCATGCCGATACGAAGCATCATCATGATTGTCTTCTTCTGTGGACGTAAGTGTTTCAGCCGGACTCTGACTAATTTTTTTCCATGGAACAGGATGAAAAGAGAAACAGAACTTGAGAAGAAACGTGCGATATTCGTCGCGATTGCGGCCCCTGCAACTTCCATTGCCGGGATTGGCCCGAAACCGAAGATAAAAATCGGATCCAATACTACATTAAACAATACGGCAACCGTTTGAACGTACAACGGTGTGAGCGAATCGCCGATTCCCTGCAGACTTCCCCGTAGCACCATATCGATGAAAAAAAACGGCATACCCATGAAGGTAATTGCCATATACTGCGAGGCATAATTGAAAGTCAGTCCTTCGGGTACCTGAAGAAGACGGAGCAAGGGGCGAGTTAATACCGAACCCAGTATTAATACGACTAACGACATGAAAAGATTTAAAATAAATACTTGTGAAGCAAGAAAATCGACTCGTTCACGATTGTTCTTGTCAGCTCCGTACGCTTGAGCAATCATCGTAGTCCCTGCAATACTGAAGCCTACTCCGAACGCGATAATGAATATCGATACATTCATCGTTATCGAAGGGGCTGAGATTGCTTCTTTACCAAGCTTTCCTAAATAATAGGCATCTACCATGTTGTAAAGGGTCTGTAACAGATTTGCCAGCATGATAGGCAAAGCTACCCGCAGCAGTTGACCTGCGAGCGACCGTTCATTGCGTGTTTCCATACTCAGGACAGGATACTATGTATCGTAAAAAATGTCATCTGCAATGGTAAAGGATAATAATGTAGCGCTGCCATCTTTGCCCTCCTATGTTTGTTATGATACAATCGGCACATCACTACAAAGCCCCCTATGAAAGGGGTGGAGAAGAACATGGAAACAACAACGATTGAAAAAAGAGAAGAACGGAGTCTAAATTTCCTAGAACGAATCATTGAAGATGATTTGGCGGCAAACAGAGTTCCAAACGGCCAGATTGTCACCCGTTTTCCACCTGAACCGAATGGATACCTCCATATCGGTCATGCAAAGGCTATCTGTATCGACTTTGGAATGGC
>JAAYDK010000409.1 GCA_012729295.1 Spirochaetales bacterium
ACGATGAACAGGAAAAACGCTTCCAGGACCGGATCAACGACCCCACCAAGCGTTGGAAGCTCAGCCCGATCGACATGGAATCGCGCAGCCGCTGGGTCGAATACTCGCGGGCCAAGGACGAGATGTTCGCCTACACCGACACCAAGCAATCACCCTGGTATGTCGTCAACGCGGATATCAAGCGCCATGCCCGCCTCAACTGCATCAGCCACCTGCTCAGCCTGATCCCGTACGAGGACCTGACGCCGGATCCCATCAAGCTGCCGCCGCGCCAGGCAGATTCCGGCTATGTCCGGCCACCGTTCAGCGAACAGACCTTCGTGCCTGACCGCTACGGCGCGCACTCCAATCAGTAACCGGCGATCAGACCGGTTCCAGGGCCTGACCCGGCTCGATGGCCGCATGGTATTCCTGGAGCGATTTGAGCTGATCCGGCGCGTAACCCTTGCATAAGAAGGCCGCGATGCCGTGTGCGCTGGCCAGGGCTGCGGTCATGGTCGTGATGTAGGGGATCTTGTACCGGATCGCCGCCTTGCGGATGTACGAGTCGTCGTACTGGCTGCGCCGGCCCGCCGCCGTGTTGATCACCAGCTGCAGTTCGCGGTTCGTCAGGTGATCGAGGATGTTCGGCCGACCCTCATACAGCTTCTTGACCAGAACGGTCTCGATGCCCGCAGCGGCGAAATAGCGGTGGCAGCCTTCCGTCGCCATAACCTGGAAGCCGATCTGGCAAAATGCCCGGGCCACGTCCAGGGCTTCCGGCTTGTCGGCGTCGTTGACGCTGATCAGGACGGTGCCTGAGGTCGGCAGCGAGGCCTGGGCGGCTTCCTGGGATTTGAAATAGGCCAGTTCAAAAGAGTCCGCCAGACCCAGGACTTCGCCGGTTGAGCGCATTTCCGGGCCGAGCACCGGATCGACCTCCGGGAACATGTTAAAGGGGAAAACCGCTTCCTTGACGCCGAAGTGGCGCAGCTTGTTCTGCCGCAGGCTGCTGACGGACGAGGGCAGGCCCCTGGCCGCGTTCATGATCAGCTCGGTGGCGATGCGCGCCATGGAGATGTTGCAGACCTTGGAGACCAGCGGCACGGTCCGGGAGGCGCGCGGGTTGGCCTCCAGGACATAGACCTTGTCGTCGGCGATCGCGTACTGCATGTTCATCAGGCCGACGACATGCAGCTCGCGGGCGATGCGCCGGGTGTAGTCGGTTATGGTCCGGATATGCTCAGCGGCGATGCTGATCGGCGGGATGACGCAGGCCGAATCGCCGGAATGGATCCCGGCCAGCTCGATATGCTCCATGACGGTGGGCACGAAAGCATCATGGCCGTCCGCGATCGCATCGGCTTCGGCTTCAGTCGCATGGCTGAGAAACCTGTCGATCAGAATCGGGCGGTCCGGTGTGACGCCGACCGCGGCGGCCATGTACTGGCGCAGCATCTCTTCGTCGAAGACCACTTCCATGCCGCGTCCGCCCAGCACATAGGAAGGGCGAACCATCAGGGGGTAGCCGATGCGGCCGGCGATGGCCACGGCGTCATCGACCGTGACGGCCATGCCCGACTCCGGCATGGGGATCTGCAGTTTGTCCATGATCTGGCGGAAGCGGTCGCGGTCTTCAGCCAGGTCGATCATGTCGGGCGACGTGCCCAGAATACGCACACCAGCCTGCTCCAATTCCCCGGCGATGTTAAGCGGGGTCTGGCCGCCGAACTGGACGATAATCCCCAGCGGCTGCTCCTTTTCGTAGATGCTCAGCACATCCTCAACCGTGAGCGGTTCGAAATAAAGCTTGTCCGACGTGTCGTAGTCGGTTGAAACCGTCTCCGGGTTGCAGTTGACCATGACACTTTCAAAGCCCAGGTCGCGTAAGGCCATCGCGGTGTGCACACAGCAATAGTCGAATTCGATTCCCTGGCCGATGCGGTTGGGTCCGCCGCCCAGCACCATGACCTTCGGGCGGGTGCTGACCGGGGTTTGGTCGGGTGCGTTGTATGTGGAGTAGTAATAGGCCGCATCCACGACACCGCTGACCGGCACCGGCTCCCAGCCCTCGACCACGCCCAGGGTGATGCGCTGCTTGCGTATCGCCTGTTCGCTGGTCTTGAGCAACTTGGCCAGGTAGCGGTCGGCAAAGCCGTCCAGCTTGGCTTGAATCAACAAATCATCCGGCAGCTGTCCGCCCTGATACGCCAGAATCTGCTCTTCCAGCTGGACCAGTTCCAGCATCTGCTCCAAAAACCAGGGCTTGATGTAGGTAAGCTGGTAAAGCTGTTCGATGTCAGCGCCCTTGCGCAGCGCTTCGTAGAGGATAAACTGGCGTTCGCTGGTCGGCTCGACCAGCCGCTGCAGCAGGTCTTCCAGGCTGCGGTCATGGAAATCGCGGGCAAACCCGAGTCCGTAGCGGTTGATCTCCAGCGAGCGGATAGCTTTCTGCAGGGCTTCCTTGTAGGTCTTGCCGATGCTCATCACTTCGCCCACGGCGCGCATCTGCGTGCCGAGCTTATCCTGAACCCCGACGAATTTCTCGAATGCCCAGCGGGCGAACTTGACGACCACATAATCGCCTGACGGCGTATAGCGGTCGAGTGTGCCATCCCGCCAGTAGGGAATTTCATCGAGTGTCAGTCCAGCGGCCAGCATCGCGGAAATCAGGGCGATCGGGAACCCGGTGGCCTTGGAGGCCAGGGCGGACGAGCGCGAGGTGCGCGGGTTGATCTCGATAATCACGACCCGGCCGGTTTTCGGGTCGTGGGCGAACTGCACGTTGGTGCCGCCGATCACCTCGATCGCCTCGACCACCCGATATGCATACGTCTGCAGGCGGGCCTGCAGTTCGGCGGAGATCGTCAGCATCGGCGCTGAACAGAACGAATCGCCGGTATGAACCCCGACGGCGTCGATGTTCTCAATAAAGCAGACCGTGATCATCTGGTTCTTGGCATCGCGCACCACTTCCAGTTCGAGCTCTTCCCAGCCCAGCACCGATTCCTCGACCAGGATCTGCCCGACCAGGCTGGCCGCGATGCCGCGCGCGGCGATGACGCGCAGTTCCTCGATGTTGTAGACCAGGCCGCCGCCCGTTCCGCCCATCGTATAAGCCGGCCGGATCACCACCGGGTAGCCGAGCGCCTGGGCGATCTGTTCGGCGTCTTCGACCGAATAGGCCGGCTGGCTGCGCGGCATCTCGATGCCGAGACGGTTCATGGTTTCCTTAAACGCGATGCGGTCTTCGCCGCGCTCGATGGCATCGACCTGGACGCCGATAACCTGGACGCCGTATTCGGCCAGAACACCGGCTTTATGCAGCTCAGAGCAAAGATTGAGGGCCGATTGGCCGCCCAGGTTCGGCAGCAGGGCA
Source organism: Spirochaetales bacterium (assembly GCA_012729295.1). Lineage (GTDB taxonomy): Bacteria > Spirochaetota > Spirochaetia > Sphaerochaetales > Sphaerochaetaceae > JAAYDK01. The sequence goes on from JAAYDK010000409.1 coordinate 3,359, forward strand.
TCTGGCCGTTCCTTGGCGATAATCTCAGTCAGGCGCTGGCGGTTGAGTGGTTCGATGTAGGTGGCGTCGGCAATACCAGGATCGGTCATGATCGTCGCCGGGTTGGAATTGACCAGCACGATCTGGTAGCCCAGGGCGCGCAGCGCCTTGCATGCCTGCGTGCCGGAATAATCGAACTCGCAGGCCTGGCCGATGATAATCG
>JAAYDK010000299.1 GCA_012729295.1 Spirochaetales bacterium
GAATTGTTATAATACACATAGCTGGATTTTAAACGATTGATAACCAAGAAACGATGGAGAATTGCATGAGTCCGACACCTGTGAAGAATAAAGTCTCGTATCTCGAACCGCTGATGATGCTGTTCGTCGGAATCCTCATTGTAGCGAACATTACGGCACAAAAATTTGTTGACGTTCGCTTGTTAGGCATAACCTTATCGGTAGATGTCGGTACACTACTGCTGTTCCCGCTTCTGTACATCTTCAGCGACGTATTGGCAGAGGTATGGGGATTTGCAGTAGCACGCAAGGTCGTGTGGTACGGATTCGGTGTGCAGGTGTTGGCTGCAGTGTTGTTCTCCCTAGCCGTTGCAATGCCGTACAGTGAATATTTTACTTCTCAAGAGGCTTTCAAGACCGTATTGAGTGCTGTTCCTGCTTTGGTTGCCGCTTCTCTGGCCGGGTACTTGGCCGGCTCGTTCACCAACAACATCGTCATGTCGAAGATGAAAGTATGGATGATTCGGTGGGATCCGAAACACACATGGATTGCACTGAGAACGATTGCTTCGACAGGTGTCGGCGAATTTTTCGACACCGCCATCTTTGTCGTCATAGCAACGATATTCAACGTATTCCCGACAGAATTATTGGTCAGCCTTATTCTTACCCAATGGCTGCTCAAGACAGCCGTTGAGGCAATCATGACTCCACTGACAATAATTGTTATAAAAGCAGTCAAGAAACATGAAATGCTCGATGTAGTCGGAACCTCTTCCTACTCTCCTTTAGCACTTGGAAAAGAAGGAGGTACCAACTTATATGAACAAGATCATGATTAGGTCGTGTAACTTACATGACCTTGAAATCCTAAGAGATTTGAGTATAACGACCTTTGTCGAGACATTTGCAGCGAACAACACAGCTGCCGATATCAAGCAGTACGTAGCCGAGCATTTCCATAGCTCGCGCATCAAAGAGGAATTGGAAAACCCTGATTCCTTTTTCTATCTTGTCGAGTGTAATGGAAAAACCGTAGCTTATATGAAGCTGAATATCGGTGATGCACAAACTGAATCCGGGTATCCCGATTCGCTGGAACTCCAGCGTATCTATGTACTAAAAGCATTCAAACGGCAGCATATCGGCAATCTGCTCATGGATAAGACAATCGAGATGTGTAAAAGCAAGCGCTTGGCTTATGTATGGCTTGGGGTTTGGGAACACAACAAAGACGCCATTCGTTTTTATGAACGATTGGGATTCAAGATGTACGACTCCCACCAGTTCATACTTGGTTCGGACGTGCAGCGTGACTATATCATGAAGCTTGAAATGTGAGGACTTACGCTTGCAAATTACTCCAGAAATAAAAGAACCGGTGACCTTTACCTAATTCAATGACGGTAATGCGATATAAGACAATACCTGTTTAGAAAGTCCTGATCGCTCTGACGCTCCTGTCATAGTACGTACTACTTTGGGCTGCTTCTCCCGTTACAAAGTATATCGCATATGCAACGTCGGCCACAGCCGAATTTGCGGTTGAACTCCAATAGTGGTCATTACTGAAATCTCCGAAGGAATACAGGTAGAGATTCTCATACATCTCATTCAATTCTAGTGTCGAGGGTAAAAACCAATCACGACATCCACCATATTCCAAAGTCGCACACAAGAACGCTGCGTAATTTCCACTATTGGCATGGGCAAATTCGTTAATAATTAATTGGGTATTAGCCTCCCCCGAACCGATTGCATCCGATGTTCCTTCGACAACGGGAGCAGATTGTTCTCCCCAAATACGAGTAATCCACTCGGTTTCAACAGGAGCTGCCTCAAGAAACCTCCATCCGTCGGTTCTCATTTTCTTGTCATAGAACACAAGGCCTCCTGCCGGTCCGGTCTCTCCAATCTGATATATGCGTTCCCAGGCTGCGTAGAGAACCACATATACGGCAGGCATTGCGAACTCGTCTCCCGGATAGAAATAATTACCCGAACCATCGGCCTCGGTATTCCAGCCGAGAAATTCATACCCCTCCTTAGCCAAATTCCCCGTGTTTTCAGGAATAGTAACTGATGCTCCGACAGGGGTAGTAATATAAAAAACAGGAACTGACCCGGCAGTCGCATCATTGCTGTGAAATTCAACGCTCTGGTATGTCAAGATTGGATTATCTGCAACATCGCATCCGGTTAGTAAAAGAAGTATGGTTATCTGCAAACAAATGAACAATGTCTTCTTATTCATAATTACCTCCATTTCATCGGCATTTCACGCTGTCATTGGTATTGAAGAACAGCGGTCAGTACCATCTTTGACAAGCTTACGCCGCTATCAATATTTTGTGTCACATAATAAGTAAATCAACAAGCGAAAGGCTTAGTTTCAATTTTTTGTCATATTTAATGATACTTTATTAGTAAATTTTTCTTTATCTTAAACAAATATGGATTTATGATTACTACAACACCTTCCCGTTAAGGAGGAATAGTATGATGTATCAAAAATCCATTATTACCATGTGTATGCTGGTCTTGGTCTTTTTGAGCTTCAGTTGTGATTCACCATTAGTGGAAGATCCTGAAGGAAATAACCCAACCGAATACACCGTCACATTCGAAAGTAACGGCGGAAGTGTGGTAGCGCAGCAATCGGTAGCATCCGGTAGTAAGATTATCCTACCTGCAGATCCTACGAAAGCAAACAGCACCTTTGAAGGATGGTATAAGGAACCGACCTTGGATACTGCATGGGATTTCGATACGGATACGGTCACGCAAGATATCACCTTATATGCAAAATGGGCAAATCTCAGTTTATTTGTGCACTTTGATGCTAACGGCGGTACGGGAAGCCTTGAATCGATTCAATTTACTACAGGTGAAACAAAGTCACTTCCGTTTGTGGATACTCAAATCACTCGCGAAGGTTATAAGTTCATCAGCTGGAATACAGTTCCCGACAGATCCGGCGGAACTGAGTACACCCAACAAGCTGACGTAACGCTTACTGACAGCAATCTCACCCTCTACGCTCAATGGGTGAAATTATATGATATCGGAGATACCGGCCCCGGCGGCGGCATCGTGTTCTACAGCAAGGATTTGAACACCATTTGGAGATATCCGGAATGGGTTTATATGGAGGCTGCTCCGGCAAGTACGCAGGTTGAGAAAACCTGGGGAGGAAATGCAGAACCCAACACCTCTGAAGACCTTGGCAAAGGGTTGGAAAATACCAACACTATCGTAGCATCATTCGATGGCGATTATGCCGCTCATTATTGTCATAATCTAGAATATGGCGGATACGATGACTGGTACCTGCCAAGTCGTCCCGAACTTGCCTATATTTGCGACAGACTTTACCGAAACGGTTGGGGGAATTTCGAAAGTCAGGGAGTATACTGGAGTTCATCTGAGAAGACCCA
>JAAYDK010000413.1 GCA_012729295.1 Spirochaetales bacterium
CAGCGTTCCGATGCCGATGTCGAACTTCACGATGCCGATCATGTCGCTGATGATGGCCAGGACCAGGGCCCCGGTGTACACTTTCCAGTACCGCAGCAGTCTTCCCTTGATTGATGATTCCACGTCGATTTCCTCCCTGAATGAAATAAGCCGCACAGAACGGCGGAATGAAAATGTATCCTGCATAATATCAGGCACTTCCCAGGTCGAAATCATACACCGAACATATAAACATATCAACTTGAAAATTTAAGGTTAATTGTCCAATAGAATCAGCCTGAAGCGGAGGAATATAGGGCTGATGGAACTACGTCTGCCATGGAGAGAACTGGGGAGACCGGAAATATAAAAACTGCGGGCAGGACTCCCGCAGTTTTTATATCGTTACATGAAAAAGAGAAGAAAAATCACTTCCCGTTTCAGGGAGAACAACCCGTTCTTTTTCCGGTTGTGCAGTCTTTTAGAGTTCTGCCAAAGCCCCCAGGATAGCCTTCCAGTCGAAGCTGCGGGCAAGGTGGAAGAGTTCATCGTCACCCGAAATTGAATTCAGGGTGAACACGATCATTTCGGGAGCACTGCCGGAAAGACTGTAGGGAGGCATAAAGACATAGAGAGTGGCTTCCGGTACTGCTCTTTCGGGGGGAAACCCTGTAAACAAGTTCCGCATAACGCATTCCGTCTATGGTCCCCTGCCGCATGCGTTCAGACGAAATATCGACTGCCGTCTCCTCGAAGTCATCATTTCCTCCGGAGTTCCCCGGTTTTTTGAGGGCCTGCACAACGAGTGTCCTGCCCTGCTGGTACTCCCTCGTGAAAACAGCGGCCCTTCCCTGCCCGGAATCGGCCGTTACGATGGGGACAAGCTCCATGCCTTCCCAGCCAGGAAGGTCCTTAAGAAGATGGCGCATTTTCTCCGCCATTGGTCCAGCCGCTGACGGAGAAACGGGAAAAAGAAACACCGCGGTGAGCAGGCAGAGAAATAATAACTTTTTCATTCCGGTAACTCCTCCAGAATAGAAATTAAAGCAATCCTTGTTTCTATTTATATATCTTCCGCAGAGAATTTTCCACTTTTTCTCACCACTTTTTGCAGGATTTTCCCCGAAAGGCAGTTGTTTCCCGGGCTATCCTGGTATATTCTTTTCAAAAGCAGCCGGGGTATACCGCTCCCCCGTTCTCCAAAATCGGCCTTCAGGTTAATGGACAGGGTGAACTCATGTTCCGGATAAAAAACAGGGAAAAAGCCATACGAACGTACGATTTTTTTCTCGTCTTCCTTGCCGTCATATCTGTGGGGCTGATAATCGCCCAGGAGAGGATGGACCTCTCCGAGTCCGAAGGGGCCGTACTCGAATGGATAGATCTCTCGGTGTGGCTTCTCTTCGTCGGAGATTATTTCACCCGGTTTTACCTGGCGGCGGACAAAAGGCGCTACGTGAAGACCCATATCATCGAGCTTGTGGCGATTCTGCCTTTCGATGCACTGTTCAAGGGGCTGAGATCGCTGCGGCTTTTCAGGATGTTCCGCTCGGCCCGGGCGCTGAGAGTCCTGAGGCTTATCCGCCTTGTCGCCTATTTCGGCAGGACGCAGCAGTAGACCTCACGATTCCTGAGGCAGCATAATTTCCAGTATGTCCTCTTTTTTACTGTGTGCACGGTTCTCATCGGGACCGTGGCAATCCGGTATTTTGAACAGATGGGGTTCTATGACGCCCTGTGGTGGGCATTGGTTACGGCAACAACAGTAGGCTACGGCGACATCTCCCCCGCGTCGGCAGGAGGGAGGGTCGTAGCAATACTGCTCATGCTGGTGGGAATTGGCTTCATCAGCACCCTCACGGGAACGATCGCTTCTTTTTTCATGAGCCCCGCCCCTGAACCGGAGGAGAAGCCGAAGAACGAGTTTCTCGTGCTGGCCATCCGGCGCCTGGAAAACTTCGAAAACCTGAGTGCGGAGGAAGTGAGGGAAATCTGCACCGTCCTGCAGGGGCTCAAGGAAACAAAGTGACCTCCGTACCTTCAGAACTGATCCCCAGGGCTGGCTTTACCGGACACTCCCTCCACTGGTGTTTACAGATTTCTCTTTCCTGTTCAGAACGTAATCAAGCCCGTCCATCCGGTAGTTGAGCACCAGTTCCGGGGGAAAATCCGTCTCCCGGAGGAGGGCCCTGCAGCGGCCCATCTCTCCCACGTCGTACCAGATGTGGGCATCGCTGCCCAGCATGACGGGAACTTCGAACTGACGGCAGTAATGCAGCATGGTCCGGGCGTTTTTCACACCGTTTTGCCTTCCCGACCCGGGGCAGAAGCTGGAGTTGTTGACCTCGAGGGCCACATTCTCCCGCTTCGCCGCTATCACGAGCTCTTCGTAGTCCAGCGGATAACGGTCGTCGTCAGGGTGCCCGATGATCTTCACGAAAGGATTCGCCATGGCCCCCGCCAGTGCCGCAGTATTCTCGCTCCTTGTCCCGAAGGGAATGCACGGCGGATGGAGGCTGGCAATAACATATTCCACCTTTCCCGCCATCTCCGCATCCACATCGATGGTTCCGGCAAAATC
>JAAYDK010000300.1 GCA_012729295.1 Spirochaetales bacterium
AATACCTCGATATCAGGGTTGGTCGAACAGAAGGCGGACAGATAGAAACGCTGAAATCACGATTGACTTCGTATGCGCATGTGCTTATCGAGCGCTCAAACGGTGCTATCGTGTTAACCTTGCGCCGTGACGGTAGTCAGATTACTCCGTTATTTGATAAATTCGGATGGATCGAGAGCGTTAAAGTCTCCCAACAGCGCCTTGCACTCAAAGATCTCATCTCCGAAATGGAACAAATTACAGCGAAATTGCGCAAAGAATCGGATCAGATCAAGGTTGATTTGTCAAATCGCATCAAGCTCGATGAATCTGTTCTTGAAGATATGTGGTGCAATATCAGAATGCACGAACTTATCGGTCAGGTTGAATCAAATTTCAGCCAAACGCGTAACACGGTAATTTTTTCCGGATGGGTGCCCAAGCATATGTCGAGCCGTCTTGAAGAAGTAATCAGAACTGCCTGCGCAGGTCAATGCGTGATTGAATGGATCGACAGCAGTCAGATGCCTAGGCAAGAAGTTCCGGTTGCAGTACAACAGATACCGGTTCTCTCTCCGTTTCAAAAGATGGTCGACAACTATCATATACCCGAATACGGCACTATCAATCCGACCATTTTCGTAACTATCACGTATTTGGCCATGTTCGGACTTATGTTTGGCGATGCCGGTCAAGGATTGGTGATTATGCTGATCGGCCTATTCAAGTTATGGAAGTATAAAAAGAACGGCGAGGCGTCTGCCCAAGGAAAGATGATCAGTGTGAATCTGAGCCGTTTGTTCGTATTTTTGGGAGCAGCATCGATTATTACCGGAATCTTGTTCGGTTCCTATTTCGGCTATCCTTTGATTAAACCGTTATGGTTCGATTATCACGGGGCGATTATGGGTTCGCACGACTCCCAGGTAGTAGCACGTGATGTGTATTGGGTTTTGGGCGTAACCATTAAATTCGGAATCATCGTTATCTCTCTCGGACTGATACTGAATTGGATTAATCTAGCTCGAAAAAAAGATTGGATGCGCTTGTTTCTCGATAAAAACGGAATTGTCGGAGGCTGGATATTTGCAGTGGGGACCTATGGAGCTTTTTCGTTTGTAAAGTCGGGCTACAAGAGCTTCCCAGAAGGATTGTTCTTCCCCATAGCTATCGCAGTAGCCGTTTGCGTTTTGTTATTGAAAGTCCCGCTTTACCATGTGCTGCAGAGGAAGAATCACGCAGGCGAACGAAAAACAATTGGAGCGTTAATCATGGACTCGGTTATGGAATGGGTAGTCGACGTTCTTGAGATTTTTTCTGGATTTCTGGCCAATACGCTATCGTTTATGCGAGTCGCAGGGTTGGGAATTGCACATGTGAGTCTCATGGTTGCGTTCATGAATATGGCAGAATTAGCCGGAGGCGGCATATTCGGAGTGCTGATTATGATTGTAGGAAATGCATTGGTCATTGCTTTGGAAGGTTTGTCTGCAGGGATTCAATCGCTGAGACTTAATTATTATGAGTTTTTCTCCAAGTATTATACGGGAAAAGGCTTCGCATATCATCCGGTTGCGTTACACCCGTAGGCGGGAATGCAAATCAATCGGTAATATCATATACGTGGAATCAGGAGGGTACATCGTGACCGTAACAACATTTAAAAAGAGACTAAAAATGTCGCTCATCGTAACTGCCGGTCTTTTAGCGCTCACGGCAGTGTTCTTGGCGCCTCCGCTGTTCGCAGCCGAAACACCAGTAGCAGCTGCCGCTGTAACGGCAATGAGCGATCCCCAGCTCAAATGGGTTGTAATCGCTGCAGCCGTCGCATTTAGTGTAGGGGCATTATCTGCAGGTATCGCTATCAGCAACGTTGGCTCGGCCGCCATGGGCGCAATTAGCGAAAAACCGGAAATCGCATCTCAGGCGCTGATTTTCATTGCGCTGGCAGAAGGTTTGGTAGTTTTCGGTTTCATCACGGCGTTGATGATTTTGGGAAAAGTATAAGCAGGATTGCACATGAATTATTTCGTGATTGGAGACGAGGATACGGTACTTGGTTTTTCGCTCGTTGGAACCCGTGGGATGGTTGCCGCAAACCAGAGTGAAGCTCAAAGCGCGATTCAAAAAGCTTTGGAACAAAAGGAATACGGCATAATCATTATCACCCAGGATGTCGCAAACATGATTCGTCCGACGGTAGATCGATATCTCTTTTCCGAAACATTCCCGCTGATCGTCGAAATTCCAAACCGCCTTACTCAAGGCAAGTCAAAGGATTTACGAGCATTGGTCAATGAAGCGATAGGAGTAGCCCTATGATTGAAACCATCGATTCTCCACTCTTGCACGGAATTATTGCGAATGCTCAACAAGAAGCTGATGCGATACTAGAATCATGTGCTCGCGAAGAAGAACAGCTTCGCAGTCATTATCTAAAAAAGGCAGAACAAGAACGTCAGGCCGAAACAGCGCTGCTGCGTGTCCAACTTGATGAGATTGCACGAAAAGAGCAATCTCACATGCTCAGCATGGAACGCAAGCGCGAACTGCTTCGTTCTTCGAACCTCAAGTCAAAAGTTCTCGATCAAGTTGCCTTAAGAATGTCTTCACTGATCGGAACAAAAGAGTATCGAGAGGTACTCGTAGGCTGGATAGCAGAGGCAGCAATCGGGGTAGACAGACCCGAGGTAATGGTAAAATGCTCGTTCAAGGAACATGTAGACGATGCAATGCTGGCAGACGCCCGTCAATTGGTAAAAAAGACTACCGGAAAGGAAATCGTCATGTCTTTTTGTGACGAACCGCTGAGTTCTCAGGGAATAGTCGTTACTAGCGTTGATGGAAAAATCTCCTACGATAATCGAGTATCTACCAGAATCCAACGATACGGAAGACATGTGAATGTTACAATGGAAGGCGATTCATGCAGGAACGAATAGTCGGGCAAGTCAAACGGGTCAACGGTCCTGTCATTACCGTCAAGGGCATCACCGACGCGATGATGATGGAACTCGTCAATGTTGGGGAGCAGCGCCTTGTCGGTGAGTTGGTCAAGCTTTCGGGGACGGAGGCAATCGTTCAGGTGTACGAAGATACCACCGGTATTTCTCCAAACGACAACGTGTACGGAACGGGGATGCCCTTGTCAGTAGAACTAGGTCCCGGGATTATCGGGACGATTTACGACGGCATCCAGCGTCCGTTGGAAACATTGCGTAATGTCGGAGGAGATTATATTCAGCGCGGGATTAATCGACCTTCACTTTCTAGAGAGAATTCATGGATGTTCGAACCGCTGGTAACGGTTGGGGACGAAGTTACCCCAGGTTCAATTCTCGGCCAGGTCGTAGAGACCGAGCGCGTACTGCATAAGATTTTGGTTCCGCCAACACTTTTTACAAAGGGAACTATCGTCGAGATAGCTCCGAAAGGCTCTTATAGCGTAGACCGGACAATCGCAATCGTCGAATACGAAGGACAAACTTTTCAGCTGACCATGATGCAGCGCTGGCCGATTCGAGTACCGAGGCCGGTAAGGGAACGGCTTGCACTGCATACGCCCCTGATTACAGGCCAGCGCGTCATCGACATGATGTTTCCGCTTGCAAAAGGAGGGACCGTAGCGATCCCGGGCGGATTTGGAACAGGAAAAACCATGACACAGCACGCGATTGCGCGCTGGTGCGATGCTGATATCATCGTCTACATCGGGTGCGGAGAACGCGGAAACGAGATGACCGACGTGTTGCGTGAGTTCCCTCGTCTGATAGATCCACGTACCGGGCGTTCACTGATGGAACGAACGGTATTAATTGCTAATACGTCCAATATGCCGGTATCGGCACGCGAGGCAAGCATTTATACCGGAATTACGCTAGCCGAGTATTATCGCGACCAGGGCTTCCACGTGGCAATCATGGCCGATTCTACCTCCCGTTGGGCAGAAGCTTTACGCGAGTTGTCGGGGAGAATGGAAGAAATGCCTGCAGAAGAAGGTTTTCCAGCCTATCTGCCGACACGCATTGCGGAATTTTATGAACGAGCGGGGTACATGAAAGTACTTAACAATCAGGAGGGTTCTGTCTCGGTAATCGGAGCCGTATCACCACCCGGTGGAGACTTCTCAGAGCCTGTGACCCAGCATACCCGCCGGTTTGTCAGGTGTTTTTGGGCCTTGGACCGTTCATTGGCAAGCGCCAGACACTATCCGGCAATCGGCTGGCTTGAATCCTATAGCGAATACGTCAACGATGTCGCAGCATGGTGGGACGAGCACAGCGATGGATCATGGCGAGAAAGCCGCTCTCAGATTATGGATTTGCTACAGCGCGAGGTCCGGCTTCAGCAGATCGTCAAGCTAGTAGGACCCGATGCATTGCCGGATAGTCAGAATTTTATTCTTGAAGTCTGTTCGCTATTCAAGAACGCGTTTCTTCAACAGAATGCATTTGACGATATCGACCGCTATTCGACCGTCGAAAAACAAATCGGGATGCTTCAACTGATTCTTTCCTATTGGAGACTTGGTTCGGAAGCAATTAAAAAAGGCGTTCCGATGGTAAAGATTAGAAGGATGAAAGTAGTACAGGACATTGCACGTATGAAGTTTTCCGTAGATAACGATGATGTCGGAGAACTAGACAGAATCGCATTGCGTCTGGAGCGTTCGCTGGGTCAGCTTGGAGGGATGTATGAAGAATAGTAACATGCTGACAGGTCTGGACAGGGTGTTGCTCAGCGGACGCGAGTATGTTGGAGCAGATAAAATTGACGGTCCGTTGGTGTTTATGCGCAACACCCATCCAATTGGTTATGGCGAGCTGGTCGAGTGTATCGATCAATATGGGAAAGTCCGTACCGGACAGGTGCTCGACACGAGCGACGAAGTCGTAGTTGTTCAGCTTTTTGAAGGAACCAGCGGTCTGACTCTTCCGGGAACCAAAATGCGATTCATTGGAGAACCGCTGACACTTGACGTGTCTGAACAAATGCTCGGTAGAGTCCTCAACGGCCTTGGGAAGAGCAGGGACGGGGCGATGCTTCCCAGAGGCGAAGGGCATCGCGACGTAAATGGCTTGCCGATTAATCCAACCAGTCGAGAATACCCTCGTGATTTTATCCAAAGCGGTATATCGGTATTGGACGGATTGACTACGCTCATACAAGGTCAGAAGCTGCCGATATTCAGCGGAAACGGACTGCCGCACAATCAACTGGCTGCACAGATTGCGAGACAGGCGAAAGTCCGTGGAGCAGATCAGGAGTTTGCTATCGTATTTGCAGCAATGGGAGTAAAATACGATGTCGCACGGTTTTTCATCGACAGCTTTGAAGAATCGGGAGTATTATCGAACGTGGCATTGTTTCTATCTCTTGCCGATGATCCTTCGATCGAACGAATCATCACGCCCCGCAGTGCCTTGACACTTGCCGAACACCTTGCATTTGAAAAGGGCAAGCATGTACTGGTTATTATGACAGATATGACCAATTATTGTGAGTCTCTCAGAGAAATTTCTACGTTACGCGGCGAAATCCCTTCGAGAAAAGGCTATCCCGGGTATCTATACTCGAATTTAGCCGAATTGTACGAACGGTCGGGAAAAATTGCCGGTCGCGACGGATCGATAACCCAATTGCCGATTCTGACGATGCCGAACGACGATATCGGTCACCCGATTCCAGACTTGACCGGTTATATTACCGAAGGACAGATTGTTTTCGATCGAGAAATGCATGCCAGGGGAATATATCCTCCGATTAACGGTCTGCCTTCGCTTTCGAGACTGATGAAGGACGGAATAGGCGAGGGCATGACCCGTTCCGACCACCCCCATCTGGCCAATCAGCTGTTTGCTTCGTACAGTCATGTAAAGGATGTACGCAACCTTGCCTCGGTCATCGGTGAAGAAGAACTCACGGTCCTCGATCAGCAGTATCTCGAATTCGGCGATTTCTTTGAACGAAAATTCGTACATCAGGCATTCGATGAGGATCGTTCGATTGAATTAACGCTCGATATCGGATGGAAAGCGCTCTCTCTGCTACCTGCAGAAGAACTTCAGCGGGTAACTGATCAAGAGATCGAGCAGCATTATCGGAGCTGATATGCGAAAACAGGTCGCACCGACAAGAAGCAATCTCCTCAAACTGACCGATGAATTGAAATTCGCAACACTCGGTCGCGATCTGCTCGATCAAAAACGCAGCATATTGGTAGTCGAATTGCTGACTTTGGTAGACCAAGCTGTAGATTACCAGAGTAAAGTAGACCGGGCACTTGAAAAAGCGCAGAACTCAATTCAGAAAACGGTTA
>JAAYDK010000301.1 GCA_012729295.1 Spirochaetales bacterium
TTTGAAAACCTTGTTGAAGCGGGCGGAAAGTTTTACAGTGTCCGTACGGTGAGCGGAGTCTCTCTTTCAAGTACACAGGTCGATACCTGTAATTCGATGCTGCTCCAAGCGAGGATGGCCTTAGCGATTCTCGACCACCTCGGAACGGTAGATGTCCAAGTGTAAGATGAAGAAGTACATCGTCAGGTTTCACGATATTTCGAAATTCTTGAACGGTTTCCCGATGCTTTGAAAAACAATCAGATCCGGGTCGCATTCCAACCGATTGTTGATGTAAGAACACATTCGATCGTAGGTGCTGAAGCGTTATCAAGATGGGACGATCCTGTGATGGGAGTAATCCCTCCAGATGAGTTTATCCCGATAATCCAGCATAACAATCAATATAATCAACTTTCTAAGTATGTCTTGAGTCAGATAATTGCATTTTTACGGTCGATGAATTTAGATGCCGACAGCAAATTTTCCATATCTATCAACACATTCCCCGAAGAACTTGAAGATTCTGATTTTATTGATCGCTTAGTCACGTCTCTTGCCAGAGCCGGAATCGGGAGAAACCGCATTAGGTTGGAGATAACGGAAAACAGTCTGGTAAAAGACTTGGCGGCTGCAGGTGGTGTCGTCTCCAGACTGCGAAAATTAGGGTTCGCAGTCGAAATCGATGATTTCGGTACAGGATTTTCATCATTGAGTTACCTGCGATACTTGATGGTGGACGTGCTTAAGATCGACCGTTCGTTTCTCATCGGCTATCCACATCAGGATAACGGATCGCTGTTCAAGGCAATCGTCGGGATGGCGAAAGACTTGGGAATGACTATCATCGCCGAAGGGGTTGAGAATAAGGCTCAGCTGGAGCTCCTTGAATCGACAGATTGCGAATATTATCAAGGATATCTTTTTGCCAAAGCCCTCACTCCTAAAGAGTTTATGACATTGTATGCTGAAGCAGCCGATATTCGGCACTAAGATAGCCGTGTTGCGTTTTCTCTTGTAGGTAAAGATTTCTGATAAAAGATATTACCTCATGCTGAAGACAGAGTTCAACATACAAGAGAAAAATTCCGATATCAATCTGATGATAATATGCAGCTTTCCCGGCAGGCAGTATCCCGCGCTTTTCAGTGAGACGATATATGCGTAAAGTATCTGCTTCCGAGATTATGTTCCACGGTTGGCTATTGCAGGCACTCGGAGCATAGCGAATTACATCTGCAATCTTCGGTCTTTCAAGGCCTTGCCAAATGTGCTCGACAGGTTTTCTTCTTGTTTTCGAAACATCCTTTCTAAATGACTGCTCATCCTGTTTCGCTATTGCCATCATGATGACGAAATCAAGTTCGCCGTATTTCGTTTCGAAAGACTTACCCATCCCATACCAGCAGGAGCCGATATTGCAGAAGGCTAGCCAAAGGTCAAGTTGTGCAAGCATGTATCCGATATTCTGCAGATAGTTCGGTTTGTGTTCGCTATAAACTAGGATACAGTACTCTCCGCGCCTGCACGTAGTTTCTGCTATCGGTACTATTTTGAATTTGGTCTGGATATCTTTCACAAGCGTGGATAATTCAGCACAATGGTTTTGAACCATCTGCAGTTCCGTTTCAGACAGATTCTCGCCCTTACTGAAAACATGGAAGGATTTCCTTTTGCATATCATGGGATATAGATCGATCATGTGTGTCTCCTGCTCCATTCTAATACCGTAATGGTTTGAGGAGTACGGAAAAAGAATAATTGTAAGAACACCAATGAACATTAATTACTTAATTGACAGATATTGTAGCATATTACAATAATATAACATTTTAAAATATTAAAAATAAAATTATAGCAATTAAAATGACAAATCCATGTTACAATTTCTTATCAACATTGGTTGACATATGGAACTACCATAATTCTTTCGCGAGGTGTTATATGAAGAAATGGTTGATAGTACTGCTGGCTGTGCCGGTGTTGTTCGTAAGCGGCTGTCCCGAATCAATCGTATCGGATATCTACGACGAACTTTTAGTGAATGCTCCGTTCTTGCCAAA
>JAAYDK010000302.1 GCA_012729295.1 Spirochaetales bacterium
CCGATCTTTCTCAGCTTGTCAACGATTCGCAGAATGTCAACAGAAAGTTCGGCACATCCGACATGTCTGAGGAAATCATTGAACAGTCCTCTGTGGGCAATCCTGATGGTAAGGCGAGGTAGTCCGAGAGCGTGCAGCGAACTGTGCATCATCGATAATATTTCAAAATCGGCAAACGGCGAATCAGCTCCGACGATATCGAAGTCGCATTGATAAAACTCGCGGTATCGCCCTTTTTGAGGATTTTCTCCGCGCCAGACCTTCGAGATATGATACCGTTTAAACGGCAGCTGAAGAACGCTGCGGTGTTCTGCCATGAATCGTGCAAACGGGACGGTAAGGTCGAATCTCATGGCGACCTCGCGTCCCCCGTTATCTTGAAAACGAAATATCTGTTTGTCAGTTTCTCCTCCGCCTTTTCCGAGCAGTACTTCGGTATACTCCAATACCGGCGTATCGATCGGTACGAAACCGTATCGTTGGAATTCCGATTCCAGACGTCGGATTACTTGTTGTCTGACTAGTTCCTGGCGAGGCAATGAGTCTCTGAAACCTTTCAGTACTCTTGGTTGGATCATTCGTTGCTCCTGTTGCATATTTATCCTGTATGGTACAATATGTTATATTACTTGAAACCATGATAAAGCGCAACATAGACGGACTGGCGAATGTTCATACGATATAGAAAAAACAATAACGGACTAAGTATACCCATAGCAAGAATCTACGATAAGTCAGAGCATCATCTGGATATGCATGATATCGACTATGACGCAGTATGGGCGATTAAGAAACTCAAACAGACCGGAGCCCAAGCTTTTATCGTCGGCGGGGCGGTGCGAGATCTTCTGCTCGGCAGCAAGCCGAAAGATTTCGATATCGCTACGTCGGCATCTCCAAGACAAGTACAAAGACTCTTTTGGAATGCAAGGGTCATCGGCCGGCGGTTCAAGCTGGTCCATTTGACATTTCGCGATAAAATCATCGAGGTCTCTACGTTTCGTTCAGGACTAGAAGCTTCCGAGCACGGACCGTCTATGTACGGCACGATCGAACAGGACGCAAAACGACGCGATTTTACCATCAACTCCCTGTATCTGGATCCGATTGAAAATCTCATCTATGATTTTAACGATTCGATGGAAGATTTTAAAAAATGCCGTATCCGCTCGATACTTCCATTGTCCAATACCTTCATCGAAGATCCTGTACGGATGATTAGAGCAATAAAATACGCAGAGACGACTTCGTTTGCCCTCGGATGGGATTTAAAGCGTGCCATCAGGAGCCACGCAGAAGAATTGGAAAAAGTTCCTACTTCGAGAATAACCGAAGAGGTCACGAAAATATTGGCTTCCGGAGAATCGCTTTCGATAATCCGGGCACTTCAGAAATATGGATTGCTGGTACACTTACTTCCGTGTCTGAGCATGTACGCCCGGTATCCAGCATTCGAGAATTCGCTTCGTTTACTCGACGAGGCCGTGCGCGACTCGAAAAAGGCAAACAGGGATCTTGCAAAAGGCCAGATGTTTAAAGCACTTGCAAAACCGGTAATCGTATTGCAGGAACAAGACGAATTGACAGCGGAAGAACGGTTCCGCGATGTTTTTCGCCAGATTAAAGTGCTCATCAGTCCGATTACTCCAGCCAACTACGATATCGAAGAAGCTGCATCCATGATTCTGCGCGAAGCAGGTTTTACTGTTCCCAAGCAATGTCTGAAGGCGCACAAGCCTTTACCGTCTATTTCTCAGAGAAGAAAACCTCAGACAGAACAGGGTCGCAACAAACCTCGACGAAAAGTTCGCTCCAGGGCTGTGCAGGAAGTGGAAAAAACCGAACAGTCGGCAATGGGCTAGGCCCATTCTTCAATTTCAATATTGACTCCGGAGACAAAGATACCCCCGTATTTTTCAAGCGAATCAGCGATATATTCCTGCAGTTCGGCCAAGGTACTCGAAATCTGATGCTTGATTGGAACGCGAAGCTTTACCGTAAGATTGTATCCGTCCGACTCAACCTTCACCACGACCTTTCGAACCTTGATCATTGAATCGAATTCGTCAAGGCAGTGTACGACCATTTGAGTTAAAGCCGCTTCGCTCATAGTGATTTTGCCATGTTTGCTGAATTCAGGACGAACTATGGTCTTCTCGTAGGCCTTCTTTTTCATCCATGGGAATCGAGCTTTCTGTTTAAAAAACACCCGCATCGAATCATACACGATTTGGGGATAATTGCGTGTGATCTCAATGCTCGGTACCGGTATGACATGCTTGCCTTCCGAATATCTGATGCGCATCGCGGTCTCGATTTCCTCTTTTGACGCGATGTCCTCTATTTTAAAGATTTTTTCCGGTGCCGGGAGTTTCAGCCTAGTAGCGATTTTATGTACCATCTTGTCCGATGTGCCCACGATAAGCAACTTATGATACTTTTCTTTTTGCAATGCGGTCACCGTTTCCCGCTGCTGGTCATCGTCGTCGAACAAAGCCGTTCTGACCGCAGTGAGAAAATTTTGTTCGCGCTTTGCCGATTTTCCCGCAATGATCCGGTCTCCCTTTATGAGTAGTCCGTCGTCTATGATGAGATCAATATTATATTTTTCTGCCACCAATTTTGAACGAAAGCTTTTTCCAGTGCCGCTTCGGCCTACAAGTGCATAGACTTTTACACCCTTCAGCTTCCAAAATGCATAACGGAAGATACGGTTCATATTTACTGTTATACCCGTTTTCAGTTACAATATGAAGAGTGTGACTGCATCGGCTGAATAAAATCGATGATTGAAGGCCATACATTCAGATTCTTCCAACATATAGTCAAGGAGTCGACTTTTCATGCAAAGATTTCCGACATTTAGAAAAGGCGGGGTGCATCCGGACGATAAAAAATCGTTGAGCTCGCCGTGCGCGATCGAAAGACTGCCTGTTCCCAGCGAATTAATCGTGCCGTTGTCCCAGCACTTGGGCGCACCGGCGTCTGCCCTTAAACAAAAGGGAGAAACGCTAGACATCGGTGAAAAAATCGGCAAGGCTTCCGGATTCATCTCTGCAGATGTGCATTCCCCGGTAGCAGGACTGATAAAAGACATAAGAAAAGTAACGCTGGCTAACAGCGTGGTATGTGATGCATTTGTCATCGCAGTGGATGCCAAACAGCCTGTAAAGGTCTGGGAAGAGCAACCATACGCACATCTATCCGGTGCACAGATTATCTCAATCGTACAGGATATGGGAGTAGTGGGTACCGGCGGAGCGACATTCCCGACGCACGTCAAGCTTATGGTTCCGAAAGGAAAGAGCGTTGATGCGCTGGTGGTAAACGGTGTCGAATGCGAACCGTATCTCACTGCCGACCATCGCCTTATGCTGGAAGAAACAGATAAAGTTTTACAAGGCGTCATGATTGTCGCCCAAGCGGTTTCTCCCAAGCGGATTATCATCGGAGTCGAAAATAATAAGCCTGATGCTATCGAAGTCTTGCGCAACGCGGTTTCTCAAAAAGGATATCCTATCGATGTCGTTCCTCTCAAAGTCAAATATCCGCAGGGAGACGAGAAACAGCTGCTGAAGGCTACCATCGGTCGTGAGATTCCTTCCGGTAAATTGCCAATTGATGTAGGAGCACTGGTTTTAAATGTCGGAACTTCCTTTGCCGTGTATGAAGCAGTGGCATTGCGAAAACCGCTGATAGACCGCGTCGTAACCGTAAGCGGAGAAGCGATTGCTTCACCGAAGAATATCAGGACGTACGTAGGTACCAAAGTCGTCGACCTGCTCGCATATTGCGGCAACCCAAAAGAGCGTTATGAAAAAATGATTTCGGGCGGTCCGATGATGGGCTTTGCATTTTTCGACGACCAGACGCCCATTACGAAAGGCTCGAGCGGAATTCTCGTGCTGGACAACCAAAAGGAACTTGATGCACCGACGACAGCCTGCATTTCTTGCGGTAGGTGCGTAGCTGTCTGTCCTATGGGTTTGCAGCCGACAAAATTATATAAGCTGATCGAACACCGCCGCTACGAGGATGCGATGAAGATGAATCTTATGGATTGCAAGGAGTGTGGATGCTGTGCCTATACGTGTCCCGCTCATATCCCGCTCGTGCACGGCATGAAGCTCGGCAAGAAACTGGGGAGGAAATGATGGAAATTCCAAAACTGTATGTATCATCGTCACCACATCTCCACGACCGCCCCACGACGGCGAGCATCATGTGGAACGTATCAATCGCATTGGCACCTGCCGCTCTATGGGGTGTCTATGCGTTCGGTTTGAGAGCCCTGCTGGTGCTGGTCGTATCGATTGTCAGTTCGGTTCTCGTGGAATTTTTGCTCGGAAAGATTTCCAAGCAGTTCACGATTACCGACGGCTCTGCATTTCTCACCGGTCTGCTCATCGGCATGAACATGCCGCCAAGCGTTCCGCTTTTCGTTCCGATTCTCGCATCGATATTTGCCATCACCGTCGCAAAATGGGTTTTCGGAGGACTGGGCGCCAACTGGATCAATCCCGCTCTGGCAGGCAGAGTGTTTGTATTTTTCTCGTTTACCGGTCTTATGAGCCAATATTCGCTTCCACGCTTCGTCGGATCAGTTGATTCGGTTTCTCAGGCTACCATGCTTACCGCGATGAAAATGCAAATCGGTGAACCAGCAGTGCAACAGCTCGGAAGCAGCGCAATACTCGAATCGATTGCCTATCCTGCATCTCGATTCGGACTTTCGGTGAGCGATTCTCTTAACGGGATAATCTCTCCATATACTGTGGATGCATTCTTCGGTCTCATCGGGGGCTCGCTCGGAGAAATTTCTGCAGTGCTGCTGATAGCCGGTGCAATCTATCTCATGGTCAAGAAAATCATTACCTGGCATATACCGGTATGTTTCCTCGGGACATTCAGTCTGCTTGCATGGATATTCGGCGGGCTGCGCAACGGGATGGGTCTGTTTCAAGGTGATTTCGTCCTGCAGCTGTTCAGCGGCGGCATGATGCTCGGTGCATTTTTCATGGCTACCGACATGGTAACCTCACCGACGACGAAAAAAGGCATGGTCATTTTCGGAGTAGGAATCGGTTTCTTTACATTCCTGCTTCGTTATTTCGGATCATTGCCGGAATCAGTTTCTCTAGCAATCATCATCATGAACATTTTTGTTCCCACCATTGAAAAATATGTGTTGCCGAAACGCTTCGGCGAAGTCGAGAAGAAAACAAAATCGACCAAGGAGGCCAACGCATGAGGCAATATTTCAAGGTTGGCATGACATTGGCGCTTATCTGCGCCGTTGCCGCGACGGCACTTGCATTCGTAAACCACGTAACCAAGGAGAAGATAGCAACCTATGAGGAAAGTGTGGTATTAGATGCCTACTCGGAAGTTTCGGCAGGATTCACAGTCGGGGAATTGATTGTTCCTACAGACGAAATGGTTAGCGAATACCATCCGCTTACCGATTCTTCCGGGAACGTATCAGGATATATCGTGATGCTCAACGCTAACGGATACGGCGGCGAGATGACGATCATGGCGAGCTACGGCATTGACGGGGAAGTCCTGGGGGCAAAGCTACTCGGGAATTCGGAAACTCCCGGACTTGGGAAAAAAGCCGAAAGTAAAACCTACATGGAAAAATTTGTGGGGACGGGCTCTGTTGGACCGATTCCGGTTAAGAAATCGGAACTATCGAAAGCGGATGCCGAAAGCATCGGCGGTGCGACCGTTACCTTTTCGGGCATTGCAAAAGCACTCGCTTATGGATCCGATTATGTAAAGAATCTGGGGGTGAAGTGATGGGTCAATCACATGTAAAAGAATTTACCAAAGGCATTTTTAAAGAGAACCCTACGTTTATTATCATGCTCGGACTCTGTCCGACGCTCGGGGTCACGACCCAGGTCGTCAATGCAATCGGCATGGGGGCGGGTGTGCTTTTCGTTCTGTTATTTTCCAATATTTTTATTTCACTATTGAAAAACATCATTCCAAGCAGTGTGAGAATCCCATCCTACATCGTAATTATCGCATCGTTCGTAACGATAGTTGAACTAGTCATGCATGCATTTGCTCCATCGATTTTTGAAGCTCTGGGTGTCTATCTTCCTTTGATCGTAGTCAACTGCATCATCCTCGGCAGGGCAGAGGCATTTGCAAATAAAAATACCGTGATCGATTCGATACTCGACGCACTCGGGATGGGAATCGGGTTTACGCTTGCGCTCCTTCTCATTGCAGCATTGCGCGAAGGACTCGGTGCCGGAACATGGACATTGTTTGCCATCGGGTCGTTCGACGGGGTCGTAGAGATTCCGATACTCAACCAGTACCCGTTACGCATCATGACTCTGGCAGCCGGCGCTTTGTTGCTCATGGGCTTTCTCAAGGCTTTTTTCAACTGGAAGACAGCAAGGAACAAGGGGTAACATATGAGCTATATCGCAATCTTAATCACTTATATTTTTATCAACAACTTCATATTCACCCAGTTTCTCGGACTGTGTCCGTTCATCGGCGTTTCGAAAAACAGTGAATCGGCCATCGGCATGGGAATTGCAGTTACCTTCGTTATGGGACTTGCTTCGCTGATAACCTATCTGGTATATCATTTTCTGCTTGTACCGCTTCAGCTGCAGTACCTGCAGACGCTTTCGTTCATATTGGTTATCGCCGCTCTCGTACAATTCGTCGAAATGATTATTCAGAAGAATTCACCTGCACTGTATCAGGCGCTCGGGATCTTCCTTCCCCTGATTACTACCAACTGCGCCGTATTGGGTATCGCAATCATCAATATTACTCAAGGCTACAACCTGATGGAAAGTTTTGTGGCCGGAATTGCTGGCGGGTTAGGTTTTACGCTTGCCATCATACTGATGAGCAATCTGAGGGAGAAACTTGACCTGAGCCCGGTTCGAAAGGCGTTCAAGGGTGTTCCCATTGCTTTCGTATCCGGAGGATTGATGGCATTGGCTTTTATGGCCTTCGATAAGGCGCTTCTGACAAATCTTTTAGGATAGGATAACGAGATGAGTATACTGTATGCTTTTTTAGTAATTTCCGCATTAGGCCTGTTGCTGGGTCTCGGCCTGGCTTTTGCTGCAAAAAAATTCGCGGTGAAGAAGGATGTCGTTGCAGAACAGATTTTAGAAGTACTGCCTGGGGCGAACTGTGGAGGATGTGGATTTCCCGGATGTTCGGGCTACGCAGCCGCACTCTCTGCCAAAACAGCACCGAACGGACTATGTCCTCCGGGAGGTGCCGCGGTTGCCGCCAAAGTAGCGGCAATTCTCGGTATCGAAGAGTCGGGGACTTCAGAGAAAATGGTAGCATTCGTTCACTGTAGGGGAAATCACGAGCTCTCGTCGCTTGACTATCAGTACGATGGCATCGAAGACTGCAACGCTGCCGCACTTCTGTTCAAGGGAGACAATACGTGCAAGTACGGCTGTCTTCATCTTGGATCGTGTATCCGTGTCTGCCCGACGAGCGCAATCAGCCGCGACGAGAAGGGAAACGTAACAGTCAATCCCGAGCTTTGTATCGGTTGTAAGAAATGCACGCTTGTGTGCCCGACGAAAGTAATCAGGATGATACCTGCGCGAGGATCGCATGCCATTGCCTGTAACAGCAACGACCCTGGCGCAAAAGTACGCAAAATTTGTAAAGTCGGATGCATCGGGTGTATGATATGTGAGAAAAAGTTCCCCGATTCGGGATGCAAGGTAGTGAATTACCTTTCAGAGATCGATTACGGCAAGCCGATGACGCAAATCGCAGAGGCGGCTCAGGCTTGTCCTACGAAGTGCATCGTGGAGGCAAAATAACGATCTAGCTAG
This sequence comes from Spirochaetales bacterium, assembly GCA_012729295.1. GTDB lineage: Bacteria > Spirochaetota > Spirochaetia > Sphaerochaetales > Sphaerochaetaceae > JAAYDK01. The sequence continues at coordinate 7,845 of JAAYDK010000302.1, forward strand.
TCGTTAGGCGGTTGCATGAGAATAGTATTGGGTTCGTACAGCCAGTTATCGGCAGGAACGCCGGCGCCCATATTGGAACGGGCGTTGGCGGAGGCGTACAAACCGATACTCACATATTTATACAAGCATCCTCAGGTAAACATGCATTTGTATCTCTCCGGCTGGACATACGAATGGTTCGAGACGAACCATCCCGAGGTTAACATGCTTATTGCCGATCTGTGCAAAAAAGATCAGCTAGAGCTACTCACCGGAGGGTTCAACCAACCGGTCTTTCAGATAATCAGTGGGAAAGATCGGTCGACGCAAATCGAGGAAATGACCACGTTTATCAGAAAACGGTTTGCAAAACGTCCTCGTACGGCATGGATTTACAACCAGATATGGAACCCTTCGTTAATCTCCGCCTTGGATACGTGTTCGGTCGAACGGGTGCTGATTTCGACGACCGAACGCCTTTCTGAGGTTCAAGGCGCAATCGAACCCTTCGTCATGCAGGAGATGGGCAAGACTATCGAAATATTTCCGACATTCGAACCGGTGAACAAACTCGTGTTTCAGTTAGCCGGTGGAGCACTAACGTACCGCCAATTTTCCGAATCGCTGTCCAAAATTTCTTGCACACCGCCTTCCGATGTGTGCACCATCATGATCAATCTCGACCAGTTGCTCGAAGCCCAGTCATTTAATGCATCGATGCCGTCGGTACTCGACGTGTTCGTACAAATTGCCGAACACCTCTCTTCAGACGGTTCCCAGACAATATTGCTCGGCTCGGGTGCCAGCAGTCCATGTCCCTACAGGGGATATCTTGCAGCAGGCTGGTACGGCAACGACTCATCGATTGTCGATATCGGCACGTTCAATCAGATGTTTATCAAATACCCAGAGCTTAATCAACTCTATGGAAAACTGCTGTACGTAACGGATCTTAAGCGGCTCTACCGTAAGAACAAGGAATCGAAAAAACGGATTGGACTGTTGCTGGAGAAAGCGATGATCGGCTCGCCCTTTATTCTTGATTCGACCGGTGGATGCTACCGCTCGTCATATCGAAAATATATCCATAGATACCTAAACGAGACCGAACGCCTACTGGCCGTTCACGAAGATGTTCCGTATCCGAGAATCGTCGATATCGATTTCGACGGATATCAGGAACACGTGCGCGTAGGCAAGAATATCAGTACCGTCATGCACCCCAAGGGGGCTACGCTCTCAGACATAAATCATCTGGTAACGGGTTGGAACTACGGAGATACGTTTACCGGCTACAGTCACGAAGTTGACCGCGTCTCCATGCATTCGATTCCAGACGGTTCGGCTCAGCGATCGTTCAACGACATATTCCTCATGCTGAACTCCAAACTTGATCAATATGGGAAATATAACCAGAAGATGTGTTTCGATACTTCCGAAACCGAATATTCGATAACGGAATGCGATAAATCGGGACTCGAAACCCTATGCGAGGCAACCTTTGAGAAGCTACCGTTTTCTCTCGGAGACCTGATTGTACGCAAACGCTATAAATTCAGACTCCATACGATCGTAGTCGAATACGAGATTTCCAACATCGGTACGCAGAGATCGATCGGTATGTTCGCAAGCGAATTAAATCTTTCGATCGGTACAAAATCAGACAGTGCGAACCTCTATACGGTAGAATCAAATAAGAACCGTCAGCTGCCGCCGGGCAAGGCCGTTATCCCTCAGCTGAAAAATGTCAGAATCGTTGATGAAATTAACAAAACGTATCTTGCGCTTGCCTCAGATATTCGTTTTACGCTCGTCAAAGAAGATTTCGGAGTGAAGCTTGCCACGTTGTCGGGAATAGAGGTATTGTATCAATACACGCAAGTAATGCCAGTTTGGGAAATCGACATTGCTCCCCAGAAAACGTTTTCCTGTACATTGGCATTCAGGATCGAAAGAAGAATCAGGCCGGCGACATCCAAGGAGTCAACATGAACATTGAAAATCAGCAGATATTCGAAACCATAAAAGAAGAAGCCTACGACGTATGGAGGCGTCTTTGACAGCGAAGCGCTCACTGCTGAAATTTCCACTCTGGAATCGGAAACTCTGAACGAAGGATTCTGGAGCGACCGCACGCGTACCGAAGAAGTGTTTGCCAAGCTGAACGAGCTGAAAGAAATGTTCTATCCGTGGAAAGAACTCATTAAACAAATCGATACGATTGACGAGATTATCGAGGCCTATGCAGAAGAGGACGACGATTCTATTGCCGCAGAGGTAATATCGGATATCGAACAGCTCCAAAAAACATTCGGGCAATTGAAACTCAAAACACTGCTCTCCGGAAGGTTCGATGCAAACGACTGCTTTCTGTCGGTACACGCCGGAGCCGGAGGCACCGAAGCGTGCGACTGGGCCCAGATGCTGATGCGCATGTATCTTCGCTGGTGCGAGCGGCGCAATTTTAAAGTCGATATCCTCGACATACTCGAAGCGGAAGGCGGAGTGAAATCCGTCATGATGCAGGTGAAGGGGAACTATGCATACGGATATCTGCAAAGTGAAGCCGGAGTACATCGATTGGTCCGTATTTCTCCGTTCGACGCCAATAAGCGGCGTCACACATCCTTTACCTCGGTATATGCCTCGCCGGTGGTTGACGACTCTGTCGTAGTCGATATCGACCCGCAAGACCTGCGCATCGATACGTATCGCGCGGGCGGAGCCGGCGGACAGCATGTAAACAAGACCGATTCGGCTGTCAGAATCACCCATCTCAAGTCAGGTATCGTCGTACAGTGCCAGAACGAGCGGTCCCAGCATATGAACAAAGCACTGGCGATGAAAATTCTTACTTCGCGTCTCTACGAGTATTACAAAGAAGAGCAGGAAAAAGAACATGCCAAATATGCCGTAGAAAAGAAAGAAATCAGCTGGGGCAATCAAATTCGATCGTATGTGTTCCAGCCGTACACCATGGTAAAAGACCATCGTACCGATACTCAGATCGGAAATATCCAGGCGGTCATGGACGGTGATATCGATGCATTCATCGAATCGTATCTGAGATGGAAATCTGAGGGTTAGTAAATGCGTTACCGCTCGAAAGCAGTAGTAACCGTGCTCTGTATCGTTGCGGTATGCGCTTTACCGGCCACAGCGACTTCAAATTTCCGTATCGGCCTTATAAGTCCACCTCCGAGCAGACACGAAGTACACGATTTTACACAGTTGCTAGAAGAAAATCTGGCTTCGATTTCACTTTCCGAATCTATGCTGGACGCATATCGAAGCAGGCTCGATATGCAGGCAAACATCGAGTTTTTGAAAAAGCAGCATCAGCTTTTGGCGGAACAATCCAAAGATACAGCAGATATCGATCGTACGAACACGGAAAAAGATTACATACCCGATCCGGAACTGCACCTGATTGCCGATATCGGATATCCGGAATCCTTGTCTGAATTTATCAACGAATTGGATGTACAGGTACTTGATTATATCGCTAGGAAGAACAATCTGGACGTGATGCTGCTCGTTTCCAGCACACCGTTCGATGAATTCTATAGAACTCGATTATTCGCCTATACGACAAAGACACAGACTTTATCTCGATTATTCGATAGAATCAGCATACCGAGTGCACAAAATGAGTTCCCGTATGAAATGCTGCTCGAATGTGCACATCATATTTCAGATTCCTCCTACGGATTTCTCTTGTTCTCCACTACGGTTCCCGGAAGCTCATTCTTTTGTTCGGCGCATGAACATCTCTGGTCAAAACCTGCGGTACTTATTTCTGCACAAGAACACGAAATTCACATCAGTGCTGCCGGTTACGAGCCGGTATCCCATAATGTCACCATACAAAAGAATGAAATCAGACGCGTTACGCTTGAACAGATTCGAGTCGCGACACTTCCTACGCTGCTGTATAGTACTTTGGGACTTTCATCATTCGAAATTCTCCCGTCAATAGACGGTCAGCTACCATATATCTGGCAAGAGCCAACATATCCATTTACGATTTCGGTCGAAAAATTCGGTTTCGCCCCGTATTCGGCTCAGGTTCACGAAGCATCGCCTGTATTGCAGTTGGAGCCAGTCCCGCTATGGCTTACACAAATTCAAGATCTGGCAATCGGTGCTCAGCAAGAAGCCTATGCATCTCTCGGAAGAAGTCTCCTGCTTATCGGAGCTTACGTCGTTGCAAAGACACTTCCGTATGCATTCGGCCAAGCATCTGCACTTTCTGCTTGGGATCCTCTTTCGACAGCTGCCGGAGCCCTTGCCGGCTGCAGTCTGTTCGACACGACCATTAAGTTGTTTGATTATTACCGTAAAACACAGTATAGTTCGCGATAACGGTAGAGGTTGATGATGAAAAAATCTTTTGGAGCCAGACTCAAGGCTTTATTCGGCATACATACGTTCGACGAGAGTTTCTTCGAAAATCTGGAAGACGCTCTGATCGAGGGGGACCTCGGGGCGAAGACCGCCATGGCTGTCTCTGACGAAATACGCAAGCTAGCCAAAAGCGCTAAACCGACTAATACCCGCGATCTACAACTGCTGATGAAGGATCTGCTCAAGTCGAAAGTACGTGCATGGCAGCCGCCTGTAGTCAAGGGAAACACAAACGTGTTTCTCATACTGGGAGTCAACGGGGTAGGGAAAACCACGACCATCGCAAAACTTGCCGCCAGGTATAAGCAAGACGGCTATGCGGTCATGATGGCAGCAGCCGATACGTTTAGGGCTGCAGCCATAGACCAGCTGGAACTGCATGCCGAACGAGTAGGCTGCAGAATCGTAAAACACATCCAGGGAGCAGATCCTGGAGCGGTCATCTTTGACGCCCTTCAGAGTGCAACAGCAAAAAAAGACGAACTCGTACTGGCCGATACAGCAGGACGGATGCATAACAAAGAGAATCTGCTGCGCGAATTACAGAAAATCGATAAGGTAGTCAAAGGCCGGGTGGACCAACAATACTATCACAAACTGCTCGTTATCGATGCGACTACCGGACAAAACGGTCTGAGCCAGACCGAGCTTTTCAATCAGGCGATAGGAATCGATGCACTGATACTTACGAAGTACGATTCGGCAGCTAAAGGCGGTTCGATCGTGCAGATTTATGAAAAACTACATATTCCCGTTGCATTTGTCGGTACGGGAGAGCGATACGACGATATTCACCCGTTCGATTCCGACGAGTTTCTCGATACGCTGGTCGGGTTGAGCGACTAGGATGACCATGCGCTGGTTTCTGTTCTGCTGCCTTCTGGCAACATGCTCCTTTTCAGTCGATGCCGCATGGTTTCGATCAAACAGCATCGGACAAAAAATCGAGCAAATTCCTGAGCAGCCGAATCTTCAGCAAGGCTGGTTTCTTTATGTCTCGGATGGGACGGTACAGGAAGAACTATTATATCGCGACGGAACACTTACCAATAAAACTACGATTGCCGCACAATCGGGATTAAAAAGTGTCAGAACGGTTACTGTCGAAGATTTCAGCGACCCGCTAAAGATACAGCGTACTAGGACTCTCTACGAGAACGGTTTGCCGACAAGCATTTCGGTCTATTCGGGAACAAGGCTCGAGCAATCGATCTATCAATATCAAGACCGAATACTGCTATCGAAGAAACAGCTGGTAAACGGTGCGCTCAAGAGTCTTACCAGTTATTGGCGTGATTCCGACGGCGCATTGGTCGGCATGCGTATTGTCGAAACATCCGGTCCGTTGATTGTAAAATACTTTTCTTATAGCAGTGATATGCGAGCATTTACCGAAGGCACCGAATCGGAAATGACGTACATTGCACGTCACGAACAAGGCCCACTCGTATCGCATATCTGGAAAGAAGAACCAGGCATAGTCGCGCCTCACATCGAACGCGACGATGGCGGCAATCTTATCATCGAAGAATATCAAGGTTCGGACCTGATCAGGACGACGTACGATACGAAGGGTAATATGATGCTCCAACTGTATGTGGCCGGACCAAATACAGGTCGAAGCATCGCCTATACCTACGACGAGTCCGGTTTGCTGATCTCATCAGAAGAAATCATTGAAAATCCGTTGCGGAGGACTGTGAAGCGATGGTACGATGGTGTATTGGAAACTGCTCGCGAAGAAACTGAGAACGGTGTATCGGTCAAATCTGTGAGGTTTTTCGACGACAGAACCTCGATAGTAACGCTTTACGACCGCGGAACTGCATACGTGGACGTAGTATATGCTTCTGACGGAAAAACCGTCTTGAGCATCACATACCGGTAAAAAGGACGACTGCATGAATGATGGGCGCCTGCTGAGTCTGTTTGTATGGCGGTATGCTTTTTCAAGAGGAAACCGTCACCGCAAGGCCAATATAGCGATTCTCGTAGGCATTATGGTCGGGATGGCCGCACTCATAACAATCCTGTCATTGATGAACAGCCTTCAGGATGATTTGATAGAACAGGTTCGTTCGGTCGAATCCTTTCATATTCAGGCGGTCTTCGATAGCGACGAGGTTGCTCTAAAGGGGTACGATGCAATCATAGAAGCACTGGAAGCTATCGAGCATGTTTCCTATGCAAGGCCGTTCATAGACATCCAGGCTCTGGTGCAAAACAAATCCTCCAGACGCTCTACGACGGTACGACTGCGTGCACTTTTGCCTTCCATCTGGGATGATGCCTCCGATTTCAATCACATGGCAAAAATTATTGACGGCAACAAGCAAACTAAGGACGGCATCGTGTTCGGATCCACTGTTGCATCGGCTCTGGCCTTACGTGTGTCCGACGATATCGCAATTACGTTTCTGCGTCCCGGGAGGACCGCCACACTCGCGCCGTATTCCCTATCGCTCACGGCTCGGGGAACATTCACAACCGAACTTGCCGAATACGACGGAAGTACTGCGATTGCAGATTTCGAAGCAATCTTAGCACAAAGCGGAGTATCGGACGTACGATTCGGAATTTTTGTCGACAAAGCCTATGTCGACCGACTGGATCCGATACTGCACACCATCAGGCAGAACTTCGAACGGGTTGAATTGAATACTTGGCAGGAACTTAACGAAGCTTTCTACTCCGCCTTACTCTTGGAAAAGATTCTGATGTATATTTTTCTTATTTCAATTTTCTTCATCATCGGGGTTAATATCCGCAATGCTTCGGGACGTCTTTTATTCCACAAGCGGCGCGAGGCTGCGATGATGCGTGCACTGGGTGCGAAAAAACGCACCGTATCGGCAATATTTCTTCTGCAGGGTACCTTGATTGCATTTCTCGGTGTATTGCTCGGTACCGGTACAGGGATTGCGCTTTCATACAACATTACAACGGTATTTAGCTGGCTGAATACCCTGCAACGGATTTTTTCAGGCTACTCGAGTTCGCTACTGGCCTATCCGTTTTCCATAACGATCCGTACGGGTGAAGTTCTTCTTGCCGGCATCATCGTTATATGTCTGGCATGTATCAATTCGTACTTTGGGATCAGGCGGATGCTGCAGACTGAACCAATGGAGATTCTGTATCATGAATGAGATCGAGAATGTAATTTCCCTTAGAGCCGTCGGTAAAACCTTCATTTCCGGAGAAACACCGATTCACATCCTCGAAGATATCGACTTCGACATCCAAAGCGGTCAGTCGATTGCAGTAACAGGAAAGAGCGGATCAGGAAAAAGTACGCTGTTGAACATTGTAGGAACGCTCGATCGTCCCACAACCGGAAGCGTCTATTTCCAAGGTCAGGATACGTCGACGCTTACGGACCGAGAGTTATCTCAGTTTCGAAACACGAATATAGGTTTTATCTTCCAGTCACACCTGTTGCTAGACGATTTCAACGCTCTCGAGAATGTCTGCATCCCAGCACTTATCAAAGGCATGCGTGCACAACAGGCTCGCAGAAGGGCAGTCGAATTACTCGTCAGGGTAGGCCTGGAAGACAGACTTTCTCATTCTCCTCTCAAGCTATCAGGAGGAGAACGGCAACGCATTGCCATCTGCAGGGCACTGATGAACAATCCGCCGATCATTATCGCAGACGAGCCGACAGGTTCGCTCGACGAGGAATCTTCACAACAGGTTGCAGATATTCTGTTCGAATTGGTAGAGGAAGAGCACAAGGCTATGCTGCTCGTGACCCATGACCGCCAGACAGCGCAACGGTGTGCTTCGATGTACCTGCTGCAAAACCGGTCCTTGCAGAGGCTGAAATGAAACGCAAAACCTTCTGGTGGCTCATCGGAAGACTCGTCGTTCCTCCGCGCGAGTTCAGACGGAAGCGCAAGAGAATCATCGGATCGATCGTTCTGATTGCATTAGTCATGATTCCTTTGGTCGTCTCCATTCTCTTTATGGAGAGCATGATTCAAGGAATGACCGATAAATACGTGATGCTTCAGGACGGACATATTCAAGCTTACGACTTTGTTCTCGGAAGCGATACACAGCTTGGCGATGAGAGAATCTTTAGTGCAGACCACAGCGCTTCGGTGTTCGGTATCGCCTATTCGAAAACCCAAACATCCGAAGTGAAGGTAAAGGGAGTGTATCCTTCCTACTTCAACGAAGCGCGACTGCAGGAGATTTCGATTGATGGAACACTTCCAGAATATTCGGGAAGCGCGGTCCCATCGGTCATGATGAGTTCCACTACGGCAAAAACACTCGGAGTCGCAATCGGAGAACGCATCGCACTGATGCTCGTTCCGGATTCCGGAACTATCTCTGCTCGTCCCGTGCTGGCACGAATCGATGCCTTGTATGAATCTGGATACCGCCAGATCGATGCCACACTGATGTTCATGCATATCGACGACTTGTTAAAATTCAATACTGCCGGATATTCCAAACGAACAGAATTCATCGTTCAAAACGAATCTGCCGATAATCTCTCTTCGGTAATCGACTCTCTTCGTCAAACGTACAATCCGAACATCCGCTGGGCAACCTGGGAAGCCTTCAACCGTTCGGTATACCAGAATTTCATGACTAGCAGACAGGTTATCCTTACCGTCCTGATCATGATCAGCTTGGTAGCCGGAACCTATGTCTCTTCCATTGCTGCAGAGCTCGTTCAAGACAGCCATCAATCCATAGCCCTGCTGAAAACCCTTGGTGCGACATCAGCCAATATTCATCAGGCATTTTTCCTTACGGTAGCGTGCACGACCACCTTAGGTCTGATCATCGGGATGGGAATCGGATTGTTGCTCGGCACGAGGCTGCAATCAGTACTCCTGTGGCTGGCAAAAGCCGATATTCCTGCGCTGCGCTACTATCTGCTCGACTTTTCGCTCAAGATACCATGGATGAGTCTTTTAGAAGTTGCCGCAGCACTTCTAGGCATTTCTGCAGTAACGGTACTGATTGCCTTACGACGCATACGCAAGATTTCACCACTGGAACTGTTGCAACAAGAGTAATTCCCCTATACAGTAGGAACGCTATGAATTTAGAAGTATTTATATTGGGAACCAGCGGGATGATGCCGCTTCCAGGACGATTCCTTACCTCTGCGATGATTAGAAGAGAAGGGGAGTTGTTCTTATTCGATTGTGGAGAAGGCACTCAGATATCGCTGAAGATGCTGAACATCAAGTGGAAAAAGATTTCGGCAATCTGCATCAGCCACATGCATGCCGATCATGTGACCGGATTAGCGGGGATGCTGATGCTCTCGAGTCAGGTCGATCGAGAAGACCCCCTGTATATCTACGGTCCGCCGAAACTACAGGAATATATCGCTCAAAACCGAAAGCTGCTCGACATGTACATCAATTACGAAATTGTGGTCAGAACGGTAGAAGAGGGAGTCGTACATATCGGAGACGGTTACCGAATCGAAGCATTTCCGCTTTATCACACGAAGCCGTGTTTCGGATATTCGCTCATTGAAGACGATCGTCCCGGATTATTTCATCCTGAAAAGGCAATCGAGCTGGGAATCCCGAAAGGGCCGCTCTGGTCCCAGTTGCAGAGCGGTTCGCCGGTCGTACTGGAAAACGGGCAAACGGTCATGCCTCAACAAATACTGGGTCCGCCGCGATCCGGAAGAAAATTCTCATATGTCACCGATTCATTGGCAAAACCAAGTATTTCTCGTTATGTAGACCAAGCCGACGTATTTTTATGCGAGGGAATGTTCGAACATGCGCTGCTCGACAGCGCTGTTGAAAAAAAACACATGACCGCGCTGCAGGCAGCCCAGATTGCCCTTGAGGCAAATGTTGGGAAAATGGGTCTGATTCATTATAGTCCGCGCTATACTGACCGCGAGCTTAAGATGCTTCTCGCAGAAGCACAAGAAATTTTTGGGCGAACGTTTCTGGGAAAAGATAGAATGATCATCGAAATCCCACTAAAGGATTAAATGATTATCCCAAAAGAACCGACTGGTCTGTTTCTGTATCGAAACCGATTACGGTAAAGCCGCCTTGTTGGGAAGCGAGATGGGCTGCCATCGATGCTTCTCTTACGAGCGTATCTCTCTGCACGCTACGGGCGTTCAAACTCGAATAACCGACGGTAATCGAAATGTTCGATCCAGTCTTCCTCACTCGTTCGAGCAACCATGCGAAGTAACGCTTCATCATCTTAAATCCATAGAATGGCATGACGGCCCCGATTCTGTTTTCGTCGAGGCTGTAGAAGTATGAAGAATCGCCGAGTTTTTCAAGTATGGCCGAAGTCGACCGAGCGTCTACAGAATCACCGCCTGCTTCGTGAAGCGGAAGATTGATCACTCCGAGTGATAGTTCGTAGCCGTTTTCCGTTGCGCTGGACAATTCGGCATCCAAACGATTCTCGAACGAATCCGCCAAGGGCTGTTCATAGGCCGAAATCCTTTCATCGAAGATTAGCGGTGTCTGAGGAATCGGTTCAAGCAATTCGGCGGCAATTGAACCGGGTACGATCTGATAGGGATAGTCGCTGAATGTTATCGCGCGGGTTGCGCTATGACTATCATCAATCGCAAACGCATCGTCAAACGGTTTTTCCCACACAGGAATCGACGGACTCATTTCACGAGGTTCTTCGATTTCCGGTACGGCTTCCTCATCCTCGACTAGCGGTTCTTTAAAAGCCGCATACGGCTGTACGGTATCGAACTCAAACTTCCAGGATGCCGGTTCGGGAGCCTTGTACTGCTTCGGAGCAAAAGCGGATTTCGTAGTCATCGACGATTCTTCGTCGAAAAGTTCGGTTGCATCGGGCGGATAGTTCACGACCTTGCCGTCAGGGAGCCGTCCGAGCGGTTCTGTCGCAGCGGTAGTTTTGATCAGATCATCGTCATCCGCAGGTTCCTGTTCGGAATGCGGTAACGATACGATAACTCCCGCAAACAGCATTACCAATCCCACGAGAACGGGGAACAAGCGAACGGCAACGGTGTAGATTGTAGACGCGTCTATATTCCAAACGGGGAATCCCCAGCGAAACAGCACGATTACAAGACCGGCGAGTACTGCACACGTAATAACGGCTGATAATGCTACGATACCCGCAATCGGTTCTTTTGACTTAACTCCCATGCAACTTCCTTGGATCGTAACCGTTAACGGCTACATTGCTTTACATCGATGTGCGCTGTCGTTATGATATAGCAGGCATTCTATATTTTCAAGGGATATATGATAAAGAAATCCTTCGTACTCTGTATAGTATCCATTTTAATAGTCTTTATTCTTTTAGAGGGAACCGTAGGAACCAACGGCCTCGTCGTGAACAGGGAACTGGCAAAAATCCTACGGCAACAGACTGAGAGCCTGGATCGAAAACGTTTGGTTATCGAAGCGTTGGAACAAGAGTACGAAGCGACGTTGTCTGAAGAATCGCTGCTCGACAATGCAATCAAGCTGGGAAAAGCAAAACCAGGAGATGAAATCTACTTTTTCAAGGATTCTCAAGAAACACCTCGTCTACCGCTATCGCAGCAGAGTCGTTTCATACAGCCCTCGTTTACCGGTATTGCATCGTATTGGCTGCTGTGCATTGCTACAGGCATCGTTTCGGCATTTTTTGCCGGAACATACGCTGTCAAGCACATAAAAAAAAGAAAAGGGAATAAGCATGGAAACAATGATCATCGAGAAACGTGACAACTCGGCAATTACTACGATTGTACGACATCTGGCTTCGAACGATCTGGTAATTATGCCTTGCGATACGATATATGGAATCGTCGGGGGTGCTCCACAGACCGAAATCGCACTGAGAACAGTAAAGGGCAGACCTGAAGAAAAACCGTTTATACAGCTCATGACAATCGAAATGGCGCGCTCTATGGTCGCAGAACCGATTGATCCCGCAATCGAACGGTTTTGGCCCGGAGCTCTTACCGTAATTCTAAAAACGAAAGAGAATAAAGATACCGCAATCAGGGTTCCTTCCGATCCGTGGCTGATACGCATCCTAGAGCAACTCGGGCAACCGATCTTTTCCAGTAGCGTCAACACGTCGGGGGAACCTGCACTCGTAACGCTCGATGCGATTCTAGAGAGATTTAACGGGACAGTCCCGCTTATCGTGAAAGGTTCGTCCGACCAGGGAACGATTGCATCGACAATCCTCGACGCTACGGTCCGTCCGTACCGCCTGATCCGTCAAGGATTGGTCGATGTCTCATCGTTACTCGGCTAGAGCGTTATGCGGCGCGCTTCGAGATAAAACCGTTTTTCGTGAGCTTCACCCATGGAAAATGTCTTGCGGGGTAACGCACCATCCTGAACAATGCTGCTGAAAAAGGTCTCTTTTGCAATAGCCGGTAAGAAAAGACCGATATTTCCTGGTTTTGATCCCAGCGCTTTGGTTACCGCTTCGCCGTGGATATAGTCTACATGTATCTGCGTATCGTTCAGGGCTTCATCGATAACGGCCTGTAACGTTCCTGCAGCTAACGAAGCACACGGATGTTGAAGCGTCATGACGACTAGCTGAGAACCGCAGGCATACCCAAATCGCTGCAGCGAATCGTTGCGGTGTATTTCCTTGACCAGCATGTCAACACAGGACATCGATTCTGCAGTCCATCCGGAACAATGATGGTGCAGAATCGAAAAAAAGCGTTCCGGTTTGATATTGAACAGCACGCGGTGAATCGGTTCGAACATCAATCCCGGATCGTAGATGTTTTCCAACTCAACCATGGCAAAACGTGCAGGGTGATGTTCTCTCTGGCTTTCGCTCAAATCTTTTTTTACATCTTCCCAGCAAGATTTTGCAGTAGCCAATGAATGGTTTCCGTCTCCTACTGCGAACAAAAGCGGATTATTCGGATCGAGTGCCTTCTGCAGGTTTTCAAACGCTGCTGCGACAGCTTCCAGATCCGATTCCTTGTCGACTCGATACGCGGTAACCGAACCGCCTCCCATCATGAGCTTGGTATCATACACTTTTTCTAGCGACGAGCACCGAGAAGTCAACGGCTCGATAACCGAGCGCTGCAGATCGTTGATCAAAACCAGTATGTGGGGCAATTCAAGAGGAGCGTCCTTTCTGATGAGTTTTCTCGGGGGAATCCTGCTTACTATCGTTCCTTCGGTTGCGCGAATAGGAGTTCTCGAATCTTTCGAATAATCATAATATTCCAAATCGAGAGCGACCATCAGACCCCACCTGCCGTGTTGTTTGCCGCTTTGGCGATGCACGAGGAAGAAATTTCTCATATATTCATGGAACACGCCTTGTCGAACATAATCGCGCATATATGAATTAATACTCGCCACCCGTTTTTCCGAATGCGGTTCTTCAAGAAAAACCTCTGGGAAAATCATACGCAACGTGGAGGGCTCGGTACCGACAAATTCATCGACCTTGTCCCAATAATCGCGTTCCGATGTATATTGGTCGCAGGCTACGACAGCCCACTTTTCCATATCTACGTGTTCGGCGGGTATCAATATGTCGGGGATTGCAATCCCAATCTTACGTAACGATTGTTCGGCTTGCGTCATAACAGCTCCTTTGTGATGATGTATACATCAAGATATTACGTCAATAATGACTTTTACGCAATCATAAACAATTAGAAATGCGTTATTACGTAATATTCATAGTTTCTATTCGTACACGTTACAATTTATCGAATATTCATATCATCATCGCATTATTCAACACTTTGATTTATAATATACCGTATACCACATACGATACAAAATGTCGTTTATAGAAGAGGAGATACCACACCAATGAAGAAAACATGGTTTCAAGAGTGTACGAGAAACGAAATCGGTCAGGCGGACAAGCGTTCGGTCGTGCTGGTTCCGGTCGGTGCAATCGAACAACATGGTCCGCATCTGCCCGTAGGCACCGATACGCTGATACTTGAACATCTTGTGAATAAAACCGCAGAAACCTGCTCTGTTCCGCTTTTAGTCGCACCCATGATTGCATACGGGTACTCTTTGCATCATTTTTGCTATCCCGGCGTGTTGTCTTTATCGAGTAGCACGTTACTCTCGATGCTGTGCGACATCGGGAACTCGGCGATCCGAAGCGGATTCAGACGCCTGCTTTTCGTTACGGGACATGGCGGGAACGGACACATCATCGGCCAGGCTGTACGCGACATCAGTTGCGCTCACGACGACGTAACGTGCGCAGGAAGTTCATATTGGGAAATTGCCGAACCCGAATTGAGTAACAAGATGCACCGCTATTCTCATTGGGTCCCCGGTCATGCCGGGGTCTTCGAGACTTCGATGATATGTGCAATTTGCGAATCGCTCTTAGATACAACGGCGTATGATGAAATCAAGGATTATGAAATCGACTCGGAGACTATCCTATTCTCATCGCTGAGAGACAAGGCGTTTATCGAACGTAGCAACTATCATCGCAGCATACGCGGCATGACCGACTATCGTATTGAGGATGCGAGTAAGCAGCTGGGCGATGAATTGATAGCGGTTGCCGTAGAAAAGATGGTCTCGTTCGTCGAAGCATTCTATCATCATCCATAATTCGATTGCTGATTCTGTGCCTTATCGATCATCTATGCTATACTAGGCCCATGTTGAAAGCACGCCGCGTGTTGGCATTTTCAGTGAGGATTCAATCGTACCTGCTTTTACTGTACCTTTTTTTCATAGGTCTGTATGTCGTCGGCCTGCGCTATCCGATTATCGACACATATATGACGCTTTTGTATGATTCGCTGGTTTTGTTTACCTGGATCCAAATCGGATACAGCGCTGTTTTAGTTCTGATTACATGTGGCGTATGGATACGCGACAAGGTGTTCCCTGCGCGTGAATTCATCTCAATCCTTGTCAAAGTCCTTGTGGTTGTCATCATCGTTTATGCGCTCGGATATATCGAGTCGGTTATTCATTATGGATTCACGGTGCGTTTTTAATATGAGGATGCTATGAACGAACGATTATTTGCCGTACGAGGCGCTGTTCAGGTCATGTCCGACGAGCCTTCTCGAATTGTGGATGCAGTTGCCAGACTGTACGAATCAATCCTGCATGCAAACGAATTTATTCATGAAAAAGAGATCGTCGACATAATGTTCACCGTGACCGACGATCTGAGGTCTATCAATCCCGCTACAGCGCTTCGCAAGAACCGCTCGTCTTTTTCAATCCCTCTGTTTTGCATGCAGGAACCGAACATTGACGGCATGAGTAAAAACATGATTCGTATATTAATCCACGCATACGGCCCCATTGATACCGTCGTCAGGCCGCAGTATCTTGACGGAGCTGCATCATTACGTCCCGATCTGACATTCCGTTCTTGACAGTATCAGTCTCTGATGTACAATAAAGCATAATCGCGCATAGGAGAGAATAACCATGACACGTAAACGTTTTGGGATCGTTGTACTGACCTTAGTGCTCTGCATAGCAGCCGTGTCGGCAGCCGACCAGGTACTTGAACAGGCTGACGCCTTGTACAGGCAGGATAAGCTTGAAGAAGCCAAAGCAATGCTGCTTACAGCGCTTTCATCAAAAACAAGTGCTCCTGACAAAGCCGACGTTTTGTGGAGGTTGAGCAGGATCGTGTTGAACATCGGAGACGAACTGGATGCCGAAGGAGCTTCAAAAGATACGTTGTTCGCGACTTATGAAGAGGCACAGAGTTATGCCGAACAGGCTATCAGTCTGCATCCTTTAGCCGAAGCTTATCAGTGGAGAGCCTCGAGCGTCGGTAGGTGGGGGGAGACCAAAGGACCGCTGAACGCGCTTGGGAAGGCCGAGCCGATGAGAAAGGATCTGGCAGTTGTCATCAACGATTTCAACGATTTGAACAACAGTGAAGTCTGGTATGTTTTGGGACAGCTGTACTTCCAATTGCCCGGCTGGCCGATTTCGTTCGGAAATCTCGATACTGCAATTTCCTATACGCGCAAGGCTCTCGATACGGTTCCGAGCGACGAGCAGTTCCCCGGACATTATAAAGCATTGGCAGAAATGCTCTGGAAACGCGACTGGTCCGCATCAAAGCGCAACTCCGAAATTGCCAAAATACAAAAGCAATGGGACAAGAACGCAAACAAATCGGCTCTGGAACGCCATGAATACTATGAGGGCTCAAAAGGTACCGGTGCCAAGCCTTTTTATACTAACAAAACGCTTAAGGAAATGAGCGATAGGGAAGAAGCTCTGATATTGGTAAATTATGCGATTTCTGAGTATCCCAAATGGCCGTTCCATTCACGCGGAGATGCAAGAACGTTAGATGATTTGCAAAAATTGCTTGCTGAATATCGTTAACGCTTGACATTGAACCGACTCATTTCGTATCCTACCTTCGGTTTTCGCCACCTTAGCTCAGCTGGCCAGAGCACGTGACTTGTAATCTCGGGGTCGTCAGTTCGAATCTGACAGGTGGCTATTCCGAAACCCTATAATTCGTTATAGGGTATATTTTTGTTTGGATCATGCCCGAAAGCTGTGTGAAGCGAACGATCTGTTCTTTGGATGTTTTCTGGTGGCATCCCAGATCTTCAGGAAGTAGTAGTGTTGGTCACGATAGCCGAACGCCTGTCTCCTAATCGTTTTGATCAAATTGTTCGTGCCTTCCAGCGGTCCGTTCGAGATGGGATAGCGGGCATGGTTGGCCACGCCTTGGAAGTGTTTGCGGATCATCTTACAGAACCCCTCGAGCTCCGGGATCCGTGCATGGTGGGCGGTCTTGAGCCAAAGGGCGAGGCTCTGTCTGCATTCATCCGGCCGGGTACAGGTAAAAGAAAGCTTGAGCATCTCGGCCAGCACATACACCGTCTGTAATTTTTCGTTTGTCTGCAATACCTGCTCAAGGCGCGCGAGATGGGTCGTCGGCCATTTGCGTTCTCCCGGGGGTAGCGCCAGTCCTTTGCGCTCGAACCGTTCGTACAGCATCCGATTATGTTCCCGGGCGGCGGTATCCTTTGCCGCCAGAGTACGGCGGTTGCTCAACAACACGAAGCGGCTGCCTTTGAACATGCGGTATTCCGCGACAAGGTGCTCCGCGAGTTCCCGATCCCCATTCCTGCGGGCCTGGTCCATGGCTTCCGTCAGCCGCCTCTGTTCGGCGCGCCGCAACTCGCTGACCACCCGATCGTTGTAATTCTTGATGATATGGAAGGGATCGTAGACGATGCTCACGTGCGGGAAGCGGGCCCGGACAGCCGCCGCATACTGGGCGTTCATATCCATCGCGACCGCCTGTACGTGGTTCATGAAGTCTCGGCCGACGAAGCTGAAAAAATGGTGCATCTGCAATTCGCCGTTGCCCGCTTCCACAAACAGCGATTCGCCGGTCTCCAGGTCGATGACTACCGTCGCGTACTGGTGGCGCCGGTGCAGGGAGAACTCGTCGACCCCGATGAACCTGCTGTAATGGGTGGGCTTCATATCTCCCGCTTTGTTCATCAGTCGCCGCTTGTCCACAGCCCGCACCAGATTCTTGTTGCTGTGCATGATCGATGCCACGTGTGCCAGCGATACGGCACCCCGCTCCAACAATCCCGTCATCTGCCGATGATAGGTCTTGGTGACGAGATGCTGCTCCTGCCTGAAGGGAATGTGCTGCGACACCAGCGCGGCGCATGCGAGACAGAGCCAGCGTACATAGGTAACCTCTATCTCCATCAGTGCGTCACCGACCGCCAGATGTTTCAGACGTATGCTGTGGCGCTGATGTACGTGCAGGCCTGCGGAACCGCACGTCGGACAGGTCTCGGGTCGTTTACCGGTCATCTTGCCGTAGACGGTCGTCACTTCGATCCCCTTGTGATGCCGAATTGTTGGTTCTCCGGTGCACTCGAACTCTGGCAATGCAAGGAACGTGTTGGTATACTGGGACATGGGCATTTCTCTCCGTTTCGTGTGTTTGTGGTTATTCACACAGTAACAGAGGCTTTGCCCATTTTCTATATTCTTTGATTCCCTTGGGATTCCTCATCACACAATTTTTGTGCTTGAGCCATAATTCTCTTCAAGTTATGGCTTGACAGTTACAGACAAATAAAAGGCCCGGCGGCGACCTACTCTCCCGCGACGAA
>JAAYDK010000441.1 GCA_012729295.1 Spirochaetales bacterium
AAAATACATGTTGAATTATGCAGAGCAAAACAGCTTGCTGGATATCTGTTTAACTGATCACTTCTGGGATGAAAGAGTACCAGGTGCGGAAAATTTTGGTTTCTATAAAGAACAAGATTTTGAGCATCTGAAACAGGCTTTGCCGCTGCCGGAAAGCCAATCGGTCAAATTCTATTTTGGCTGTGAAGCTGAAATGGATAAGCATATGAGAATTGGCCTTTCGCAAGAACGGTTCGAACAATTTGATTTTGTCATTATTCCTACAACCCATTTGCATATGCCATCGTTCACCATTGATGAAGCCGATGATTCTCTGGAACGACGTGCGTATCTCTATGCGGAACGCCTTCATAAACTTCTGGATATGGATCTTCCTTTTGAAAAGATCGGCATTGCCCACTTGACTTGCAGCTTAATTGCAAACAAACAGCCTGCAGATCATATAAAGGTGCTGGAGCTTATTTCTGACGCAACATTTTTTGAGCTCTTTGGAAAAATAGCGGACAGAAAGGCTGGTTTTGAATTAAATTTTCCGATTTTCAAGTATGATGGGGAAAACCTTGATCGAATCCTGCGTCCATATCGTATTGCTAAAAAATGCGGCTGCAAGTTTTATCTAGGCAGCGACGCACATCATCCCAAGGGTTTAGATACTGCTGTAACCCAGTTTGAAGCCATTATCGATGCGTTGGACCTAACAGAATCAGACAAATTCACGCCATTTTTCCGCAGCTGATTTTGAGGTGGTTTGATTAGACACATGCTGTTTCTTATTACGGATATTTGTTTCGGATGTCAAAAGTAAAACCCCGTAAAACCATAACGCAACGAAAACACCTGGTCAAATCGCCTGCTATACGATAAAAAGCTATAATTTATGACAAAAGCGGTCAAGCTTCATGGCATTTACAGCAAATCGAGACCAGCAGATTTCACTCGATGACAGCACCTTGGCATGTCGGACAGAGAACATATCGGAAAGAAAGGCTGGTCTGAAGCCTTTTCCAAGCACATTTTCCCATAATCCATGAGGGTCGTTTTGCCGTTCACTACAGTGACAACTCGGCTTTTCGGCCCATCACCCCCGTTAACATGATTGCGGGCATGTTGATCATCAAAGAATTATTTAGTTATACTGATGACGATCTACTTGAGGCCACGCTCTTTGATGTCCGCTACCAATACCCCTGCACACAACCAGCTTTGCTGAACCGCCGGTCAATACGGCAACGCCTTTATGCTTACGAAAAGGAAACTGGCAACGACGTGATGCAGGACGAGATGGAATCCCTGGCCGACGTGTTTGTAACGATGCTGGGTATCAGAGGCCAGACGAAACGGATGGACAGCCTGATGGTGGCGTCCAGTTGAAAAAGATGAGTCGGCTGGAACTGGTGTTTGCTGTATGCGCCAGATGGTCAAAGCCATCCACGCAGCGGGTGAAAAAGCCTGCGCGATGCAGGCCGCTTAAGGTTTTGACGCGGATGATGAGAACGAAACGTTGTACCGGACGCGGAGCAGAGAAGCTGGCAGCAAGCTGATCTCGGCACTTGCTGATGCGATGAGCTTGCTGGTCCTGGCGGGTGATGCTTATGCGGAACTGAGCGAATACCAGCAGGTTGATTATAAAGGTCATGCTCAAGAATCGGTTTAGGAACCCTAATCCTATAAAACATCCCAGATCGCCTGTTCCCAGATCTTTTCAGCCACGGCAGCAGATCCTATGCTAGACCATGCTTACTATAACAGGCAATGAGAGTTATACCGGTTGGCAAGGTTTACCACACCACCGGTTTGGTTGTCATTTAATCGGCCTCCACTTACAATGGATTTATTCCAAACAACGTTATGTGGAGGAGGATATTGATGAGCAAAAAACTGAAGGTTATTGCGATTGGTGCACATCCCGATGATTGTGAATATTGTTTTGGCGGCTCGGCTGCCAAATATATCCAAATGGGACATGAGGTATGCTTTGTCTCGGCAACAAACGGCAACGCCGGCCATCAAACGCTGGGTCGCCTTGAACTGGCTGCGATCCGGGCTGATGAGACCAAGGCTGTCAGCGCGATAAGCGGCGTCTCCTATGTGGTCCTCGACAATGACGATGGCAACTTGACCGACGACCTGGAGACACGCGACGAGTTGATTGCCGTCATCCGTCGCTTCAACCCCGACATGATTTTCACCCACCGGACCAATGATTATCACACTGATCACCGCCATACTGGATTGCTTGTCCAGGATGCGTCATTTCTGCTGGGCGTACCGCTGGTTTGTCCGTCGGTTCCCTGCATGGAGCATGTCCCGGTAATCCTCAGCTTTTATGATGCATTTAAGAAACCTGTAGCCTTTCAGGCGGATATCGCAGTAACCATCGATGATACTATGGACGTAAAGGTACGCATGCTGGACTGCCATAAATCCCAGTTTTACGATTGGCTACCCTGGATCGAACACGAGAGCGATCAGTTGCCAGCGGCCAAAGATGATCAGTATCGCTGGCTGAATGACAAAATGAGGTGTAAAGACGCCGCGGTAGCCAACTGTTGCCGGACCAAGTTGGTCGAACGTTATGGGCAGGATGCGGGTCAGCAAGTGCAGGTAGCAGAAGCATTTGAATTCAGTGAATACGGAAAATCCTTGACCGCTGAAGAGATGGCTGTTTATTTCCCATTCTAGCATTAGAATTGTTTCTCATTGAGCACGTATGCTCAACCGGCTTCGATTATGGCGTATTGATTGGGCGGTGCCAATGAGGCGGAAGCATGCATCCCTATACGGTCCAAGCAGTCAATTGCTGGCAGATGGCAGCGCCTGGTGGCTCAGTTTGGCATCCATGTCGATGTGCCCAGGGCTTGCTCAACAAACCAAATTTTGTCAGTAAGTCGGGCAAAGCATATCATGCGTATCGATAAGCTTTGCGTTTCTCTTGACAGGATTCAGATAGTGCAGATCCGGATTGGATGTGAACGCCTCCA
>JAAYDK010000303.1 GCA_012729295.1 Spirochaetales bacterium
ACCATCGTATTTTCTGCAGAGCGCTAGAACGAAGTTTTACCAAAATTTAAATCGGTGAATGATTCGTGTACGAATAGTCCGTCTTTCCTGATAAGCACTCCGTCTATCCAGATTTCTCCGCCTCCGTAGGCAGGTGTCTGGATTTGCACTAAATCCCAGTGGACTGAGCTGCGATTTCCGTTGTCGCAATTTTCATAGGCATTCCCGGGAGTAAAATGGAACGACCCGCCGATTTTTTCATCGAACAGTGTGTTATCCATCGCAAAATCGATTGCAGGATTGCACCCGAGTGCAAATTCGCCTATATAGCGGGCTCCCTCGTCAGTATCGAGTACCCGATTGACTGCTTCGGTATCATCGGCAGTCGCCTTGACAATCTTCCCGTCGGAGAAGGTGAAGCTGATGTCGTTGAAGCAATGCCCGTTGTATGTGGAAGCAGTATTGTACGTGATGGTACCGTTTACGCTGTTTCGAACGGGACAGGTGTAGATTTCACCGTCGGGTATATTTGCTTTTCCTGCGCAAGGAATCGCATTCATGCCTTTGATTGAAAATTCGATATCGGTACCCTTTGCGACGATATGCACATGATCCGAACCATCCAGGAAGACCTTTGCTTTTTCCATCGCCTGTGCCATGGCGCGATAGTCGACTTGGGTCGTTACCCGATAATAATAATCTTCAAACGCTTTCGTAGACATGTTTGCCTGCATCGCCATAACTTCGGTCGGATAGCGCAGCACAACCCATTTGGTATGGGGAACTCTGATTTTGTGATGAACCGGATCGGAATAATACTTCATGTACGAAGCATACCGCTCTGGTATGTCGACGGTTTCACGCGTATTCATAATCCCCCGGATTCCGATAAACGCATCCATCTTTTTCATGCGATACGCATCACAGTCAGCCCATAGATCCAAACTTTCCTTACTGCTTCCTGCAACCAATGCCCGCTCGATACGGTTGTTGGTTGTATTAACCTGCGGGTAACCTCCGGCTTCGTATACTGCCTGTATTAATTCCTCAATCATCGGAATCGGTACGTCGACAGCATTGATCAGACACGACTCGCCTTGTTTCAGTTCAACCGAATAATCGACTAGCAGTTTAGCCAGTTCCCGTTCACGAATATCTCGCATATAACACCTCGCTTCATGTACTAACGGCTTGTCATCATAACTCAACGGGAAATGAGTCCTCAAGGGGGTCGAGTCTAATGCGAAACATCTGTTTTGATGTAAACAATGGAAATTGCAATCCGCTTGCAATTAAGAACAAACTTTCGGCGTCCGAACCCCCGTACATCGGATCGCCGATTAAAGGGAATCCGCTCCAAGCAAGATGACAGCGGACCTGATGACGAAATCCTTTAGCAAGTACACAACGAAACAACAGGACATCCCCCATGCGTCGCTCCAGTCGTAGCGTTGTCGAGTACAGTGTCTGCGATGCTTTACCCTGCACAATCGGGCTAGAAGAACCGACAACAGGACGCACGGCTTTGCTTTTGGATCCGTATGCTCTGAATCTGCTCTTTATCATTATCACTGCTCCGGTGGACACTTCAGGCCCGGGATATTCAGGAAACCCTTCCGGTGCGCTCCCGGGCCTGCATCCTGCGATATATGTTTTAATGAACAAGCCTTGCTGTTG
>JAAYDK010000304.1 GCA_012729295.1 Spirochaetales bacterium
CAATCGAATCGAATTGAACTGCTGGGGACTTACATAACGAAATCCGAGTTTCATCGCGATATTGTTGAAACCCCACGAGAACGCTACGGCGAGTAGCACCATATGCACGCGCAGCTCTTGTTTTTTATCGTATTCCATCCCGAAAGCTCCAATCATCGATGTATCGTAGTCGACTATAGCATGTTCAGAGTAAATGGTTAACTAAGGCGAGACGGAGTTATTGTGTGTCGATGCATTTACGCATCAATATCATCTGTGTCTTTCGTTGAGCATTCCAAGCAGCAGGTTGCATCTCCTTTGGAATAACGGTAAATCCCAGCCGCTGATATAATTTCACTGCCGCCTTGTTAGATTGCTCGACTTCCAATAGATACTCTTTATAAGGGAGTTCTCTGAGCAGATAGTCTTGGATCTTTGTGGCAATTCCTTTTCCACGGAAAGCAGTGTCGGTAGCAACTGATTCTATGTAGCATTGATGTGAAGCTAAATCCAGAGGTTTTTGCAACGTCTCCCATAACCGACGATATCCTAACAAACCCCTGAGCAGTCCGAGGTACTTCACAAACTGTTTTCTGTCAAAGCGGTGCGAACGACTGGTGCCGGTCGAGCATGCGATGATACCGACAACTGTCTCATCCATTAATCCTGCATAATACTGCTCGGGGACAAACGAATGTTCGAGTACGTCGATGAGCTTTTCCGTTTCGGTCGAAAGAAACGAAAGTTTCTGATAATAGCTGTCAACAAAGATTCCGACCGCCTGTCTTCTATGGGTGGTTTCCAACTCCGCGAGGGACTTGACGGTTAAATTCCCGTTCATACAAGCCTCCCTTCTCCTATAGTAATACCATAACTGGATTTGGGAAAGAGCAAATTATAACAATTTTATATGAGGACTATAGGAAAGTTATATAGGAATAACAGTACTAAATTCATAGTTGTATCGATGTTAAATTTAATAATACTGCCTGCAGTACGCCTAATCTACGTATGTGTTCTCAATGCAATAGCTCTTAGCGTTTCTTCGAAAGAGCCAAGACGCTGATATTGCTCGTACAGCGAATCATAGACCAGTGTCCGTTGCTGCTGCGGTGTGTAAATTCGGCTGATCCCTGCTCGGAGAACTCTTTGTGCATCAATAACGTGAGGGTAAAGGCGAGCAGCTACAGAAGCATAGATAGCCGCCCCGATTGCACAAGTCTGTTCACTGTCGGTGATATGGATTTCGCTTCCTGTCACATCTGAAAGAATCTGCATCGCAAGACTGCTTTTCCGTGCTACCCCGCCAACTGCTATAATCTTCTCGATGGTAATTCCATTGCGACTAAGACAGTCCAGGATCGAGCGGGCACCGAAAGCGGTCGATTCCAATATCGCACGGTAGACTGCCGCCGCATCCGTTCCAAGCGAAAATCCCGTCAACGCTCCTCTTAGGCGCTGGTCTGCACTCGGCATCCTTCTGCCGTTTATCCAATCTAGAGCCAGCGGGGAATCTGGTGTAGTACTAATTATCGATGCTTGCTTTTCAAGTTCTGGCAATATTCTATCGATAGCCTGATTCATACAAGAGTTCTCTATTATGCCAAGATTTGTTAACGGCCATGCCATCATATTGCGCCACCATGCAATATAATCGCCGAACGCAGACTGACCACCTTCGTACCCGATGAAGCCGGGAATCACCGAACCGTCTACTTGTCCGACAAAGCCTGAAACAATCTTCTCCTGTTGTCCACGCTCGGGTTTAGGACCAACAATGATATCAACGGTCGATGTTCCGATATTTTTAACCAGAACATGCTGGGCCACACCTCCGCCCACTGCACCAAAGTGTGCGTCAAATGCTCCGACACATACGGGAATCCTGTTGGGCAGACCGAGTTGGGCAGCCCACCGGGCATCCAGAAGTCCCGCCACCTGATCTGCAGTATAGGTCTCGGTTCCCAGCGATTGGCTGAAACGAACCAACCGGGTATCAAGTTGAGATAAAAATTGGTTTGAAGGATACCCACCCCATGTTTGATGCCACATCGCCTTATGACCGGCAGCACAACGGCTTCGCTTGATGCTTTCCAGACGATTCGTGTTGGTCAAAAGTGCAGGAAACCAATCGCAATGCTCGATAAAACCGGCCGCTTCACAAGCGAGCGACGGACTATGGTGCAGTACATGAAGCAGCTTAGCCCAATACCATTCGGAAGAATATAAGGTTCCGCTATAGGTACGGTAGTCGGGACCGTTCCATGCTGAAAACGCCCGGTTAATCTGTTCGGCTTCGTCTACGGCCGTATGGTCTTTCCAGAGAAAAAACATCGCGTCGGGATCGTTTGCGAATCGACTATCCAGCGCAAGCGGGCTTCCGTTGGCAAAACACAGTGCACAGGTAGAACCGGTAGTATCGACGCCGATGGCCTTGATATGGGAAGCAACATACGCATCGGTTGAAGTTAATGTTCTTACCGCTTTTCGAAAACTCTCGATATAATCCAGCGGATGTTGGCGGAACTGATTGTGTATCGGATCGCAGTAGGCTCCGTCTGCCCACCGACTGTACGTTTCGGTGCGCGAAAGCACGAGGTTCCCGTCAAAAGCATCTACGATGACCACGCGTACCGAATCGGTCCCGAAATCGGCACCCAATACGTAATGTTGATTGCGGTCCACTGCAGCACTCCTTTTGCAGCCACCAAGTATAAGGGGTCGCAGGAGCCTCTGCAAGCATCCCTATGCAATCTTTCCGTGATTGAGCGTTCCTTTCGGATCAAAGACCGTCTTGATGTCTTTTTTATCGGAAGTATCCCGATTCCCACAGATACAGTTTCTTTGGGAGGTACCGTAGGATAGTGTAATCAGGGCGTCTTGGGAAATGAAGGAATTCTGAATAATTCTTACGTTATTGATAACTGCTTTCAATTCCCAATACATCAACTTTTCCGAGATAACTTTCTGCATCCATCCCGAGGAATTTTGCCATATCGCTCATTTCAACAATCGTATTAATATTCACATCGATTCCGTTCTTTATGCGAAATGCGTAGGCTTCGATCTCTTTTTCACCATGAGTGTAGATCCTATCCTTTCCATCCGCCTTCGGGGCATCACGCAGTTCCTGAAGATAGGAAGAGAAATGTTCCTTTATTGCCTGCGGATCTCCGAACACTTTAGGATCGATTGCCATGAAGCCGTGGCATGTTCCGCTTACAGAACCGACATTTACGTGACTGGATGTCGTACCCTGAGAGAATATCGAGCAGAACAGTTCGCACATCATTCCGAATCCGTAGCCCTTATGGGAGCCCAGTGTTTCTGTATTGCCGCCTACCGGCATGATTCCACCACCGTTTTTGGCCACAATGTTACTGAGCACTTCCTTTGCATCGGTCGACGGCTTTCCGTCTTTATCAAGAGCCCATCCTTCCGGAAGAGGTTTTTGAAGCTTGTTGTAGATTTCAAGCTTTCCTCTGGTAACTACGGTTGTAGAGGCATCGAAGAAAAAAGGATACGGCTCTGCCGGTACTGCGAGTGCTATCGGATTCGAACCAATCATAGACATGCGGGCATTCGTAGGAACCATGATTGCTTCGCTGTTTGTCATTGCCATACCTACCAAGCCTTGATCGCAAGCCATTTTGGCATAATAACCTGCAATCCCATAGTGGTTGGAATTGCGAACTGTAACAATAGCCATACCCGAGGCCTTTGCCTTCTGGATGGCGATGTTCATAGCTTTGTAACTCACAATCTGTCCCATGCCCTTGTGTGCATCAATGACTGCGGATACGGGGGTTTCGAATACCACTTCGGGTTTTGCATGCACGTCGATCCAGCCCTTTTCGATTCCCTTGTGATATCGTACAAGGCGCTGCATTCCGTGACTTTCTATCCCATAGAGGTCCGAAAGAAGCAATACGTCCGAAATGATTCTGGCTTCTTCTTTTGTAAAGCCAAACTTTTGGAACGCATCCATACAGAACCGATCCAGCTGATTACACGAATAATGCATGTTTTTAGTTGCCATACAATAAAATCCTCCGTCTGAGTTTCAGTTTTATATCCTTTCCCGTTGCAAGCGCTTCCTTTTAGGATTCGGTTCTGAGGTCGCGCCAGTCAGGTTCATCATAGACAATGATAGCATGTCTGTGAAGCTGAGACGCACTAGCTGGCCGCATGATGCATAACCATCATCGTCAGCTTACTCAGGATACTACAATTCTGTCAACTGGTATTACAAGTTAACCATGTTACTGGTCCGACTTGCTGCTTGCTTCCATCAGGTGCTTCTGCTACACTTTTCGTATGAAAGACGTTCAAAGCGATATCCGGTTCAAACCAGTCGCACCACGGAAAATCTATCAGTATATTCTTGAGCAATTTGTCCAGATGGTAAGTGCCAAGGTTATCAAACCTGGCGATAAAATTCCTTCCGAACGTGAGCTGGCACTCGCCTTTCACGTATCGCGTCCGTCGGTGCGTGAAGCGTTGCGCGTACTTGAAATCATCGGATTAATCGAGGTTCAAGCCGGTGGCGGAGCATACCTGAAGGAAATGGAATTAGGTCCGTTTATCGGTGTCGTCGCACCGTTGCTTTTTTCTCGTGAGAATTTTGATCTCGAGCTACTCGACTTTCGTGAGACCCTTGAAATACGGGCTGTCGAACTGCTGGCCCAACACATGACGGACGATGATGTGACTATGCTCAAGACTTCGTTGGATGCGATGGAACACGCAGTGTCGACAAACGACCCTGAAGCGGGTGCTACGGCAGATGTCGCGTTTCACCGTACGCTTCTGGAGGCTTCCAAGAGCTATATCTTACAAAAGGTGATGGATCTGGTCGTATCGCTTTTCGAGCATTCTGTACGCGGAGGACGTTCCATCGTTCTTGAGAGGCGTGAGGACGCACGCCAGCTGTACCTTGACCATCTGCATATCTATCGTGCACTACGCAACCGTGAATTCGATAAAGCAAGAAACCTTGTAGTCAGCCATCTGCAGATGGTCCGTCAGTTATATGTAATGCACTAATGGCCACAGACTATTTTTACCGTTTAATATTCTTCACGGACTCCGAACTCGGCATTTTCCACCCATGAGTTGGGTCTGTCGAGCATCATGACGATGTCGTCAACCAGATCGTAGTGACGTCGTTCTTCGGCAATAATTGCTTCGACTGCTTTTCGAGTCTCCTTGGAATCGATTTCCTGCAACTGCTCGGAATAGAATTCTATACTCTTGAGTTCCACTTCCAGCGCACGTTCATACAAATCGACATGCTTACTTTCTGAGAGAAAATCCTTTTTCTTGAATCCCTTGAATACCGTTTCGGCGTTATCGGTGAGTTGGCTGGCAACCATCTGGGCAGCAGAACCGTCTTTGAGTGCCGAAAAGGTATTCTGATGTTTTACTTCATCCTCGGCAAGCATGGTAAAAATGGTCTTTAATCCTTTGGTCGTCGCTTTCGAAGCCAGATCGCGATAAAACTCGGCTCCTTCTTTCTCCATTTGCATGGCGATATCGAATACGTTCATCTTCCGTCACTCCTTGTACATGTATTAATCATAGTAATCATGCAAAAACGGTTTTGGCAAGGATACTTCATAAATTGCCTATAATTGAACTTTTACAAACGTTGGTTCGAACTCAACTTGAGCTTCTGCAATAAAGGCAACATATGCTGCTGCTTCTACCTCTACAATCTGCTGTTGTTCATATAACGTGTCTGCTCTTGTGGAAAAATCAAACCCAAGGACGATAATCCTCCCCTTTGGAGGCACTTCGCACGAAAATCTTCCATATTCTGCCATCTTGCGCCACTGGACGGTAGAGGCGGTACCGACCACTATGTGTTCACCCGAAAGCAGGGGTCTGACGTGGTCAGAATCGATACATCGATACGATCCGATTTTGAGTAATCCGTCTTCGTCATACCGTGGTGGACATTGGTCGCGTAGACTCGGCAACACCATTTCGCTCGATTGAGCTTCGATTATTGCATAGGGGACGGTATTATCTTTATTTAGCAGCACGTAACCTGGCAATTCATCCAGAAAGGAAGTGCTGAATAATTGAAGGACCAGATCGGACGGTGTGAAATTAATCGGTAGCCAGACGGCTTCTTTAAATGAATGGACAATAGTGCTTCGTTCGGGAATTCTCGTCATGCTTATTTCTGCATTGACGTATGGCGCAACGAGAGTCAATACTGCGGGAGTGCCGTCTATCATGCGACAGGCATAACGATTTCCATCCTCGCTTGCATAGATGCCGTTTCCGATATGTACGGCACTATATGCCGGCTCGAATGAGAACCCGTCGTAGACTGCATCGACAAGTGTAGAAGAATCTTCATCAAATTCGAGCTTATGGATGGTATCTGCTGAACCATAGTACCCTTGATATAATGCATAATCCTGCGGTAATGGTTCGAATCCTGTTGCGATTTCTTCTTGATTGTCCGCCAGAGAGGCCTGATCGGTTTCCCGTATCAGCGCATCGACAATCGGTAGCGTAGCGTTAATCGGATTGCAATGGCCCGAACATACAAGCGCTACGGCACTTTTCGTTTCGGGGATGACAAATAGCATGGCAGTATACTGCATTGTCCCGCCGGTCTTGCCAAGAACCTTCAAAGAAGCTTGCCGATACGGTTCCCAGTCGGTAAAATCCCATCCGAGACCGAAAGACATACGCTTGTCGAATCCCGTTTGTGCAAACACATCCGAATTCTGAGCACGTATGAATTCATCTAAAGACTCTGTATCGAGTATACCAGGAGCAAATGTAAGCGCAGCATACCTACAAAGATCTTCTGCTGTCGAAGTAATGCCACCTGAAGCCATGATATTCACATACTCTACCGGTAGCCGGATTGTTTTATCTGCATAGGCGAATGCCATATTCTCATCGTTTTGCATAAAGCCGAGATACGTATCATCCATACCCAGTGGTTTCCATATCCTCTGTCGTAAAAACTGTTCGTACGGCATATTCGCGTAGCGTTCGATCAGTGCCTGTGCTACGGTGAATCCGTCATTGCAGTATACTCCGTAATCCCCCGGAGCATGTTTCAAAGCAGATTCTTCAAGTAGCGCAAATGTCTGATCAAGATAATTCGATAATCGTTCGGTAGCAAAACCGCATCGCATGTCGGTCCCCGGTATACCGCTGGTATGATTAAGCAGCATGCGCACGGTAATGTCTCGATAAGCTTCGTCAGCCATGGAGAATTCCGGCAGCAGATCGGCAACCGAATCGTCAAGGTCGAACTTCCCGTCCTGCTGCAATAATAAGATTGCGGCTGCGGTAAACGTCTTGCTGATCGAACCGATGTTGAAATGCGTATGCTTGTCGACACTGAGGTCTTGCTCGATATCGCGCTTGCCGAATCCTTCAGAATGTATGATGGTACCTTCGTGCATGACCGCAATCGACACCGC